>NZ_JBLRWX010000022.1:0-39341 GCF_047921035.1 Natronococcus sp. | reverse complement strand
GCTACCTCAAAGAACGGATCGTCGAGCACTACGGCGACGAGTACCGCGGCGTGCCGATCACCTACGCCCACCAGCGCGAGCAGAAGGGCCTCGCCCACGCGCTGCTGTGTGTCGAAGAACACATCGACGACGACTTCATGCTGATTCTCGGTGACAACATCTTCGAGGCGAACCTCGAGGACGTCGTCCGCCGCCAGCAAGAAGAACGCGCGGACGCCGCCTTCCTCGTCGAAGAAGTCCCCTGGGACGAAGCCTCCCGATACGGCGTCTGTGACACGAACGCCTACGGGGAGATCACCGACGTCGTCGAGAAGCCCGACGACCCGCCGTCCAATCTCGTGATGACCGGGTTCTACACGTTCACGCCAGCGATCTTCCACGCCTGTCACCTCGTCCAGCCCTCCGACCGCGGCGAGTACGAGATCAGCGACGCCGTCGACCTGCTCATCCAGAGCGGTCGAACGATCGACGCGATCGGCCTCGAGGGCTGGCGGATCGACGTCGGTTACCCCGAAGATCGGGAGGAGGCCGAGGAGCGACTGCAGGAGAAAGTGCCGGCCGAAGCCGCCTCGGACTGAACTGACCGTCCAGGACCGACCGGAGCGGGTTCCGACGGGACTATACGATTCCAACGGGGAGACCGTACTATCTCCGAGATGTCTACCGACGATGCCGAGCATATTTCTCGGCGCGACAAGATCGACGCACTGTTAGACGTCGCCCGGTTCAGCCCGAAGTTCACGACCCTGATCGTCGGTCTCGGACTGCTCGCTGCGGTTCTCGAGGGGATCGGACTGAGCTTCATCCTGCCGATCATCGAGATCGTTCAGGCCGACGATCCCGTCGCCGAGGCCGACGGGCTGATGGCGGCGTTCGTCGTCGCCTACGACACGCTCGGGGTCCCGTTCACCCTCGGGTTCGTGGTGGCCGGCGTCGCGGTCGTGATGACGGTACGGTACACCGCGAGTTTCCTCGTCGGCTGGTTTCGCGAGGCGCTGCGGACCTACTACATCCGCGATCTGCAGGTTCGAGCGTTCGACAACGCCCTCGACGCGGAGGTGAAGTACTTCGACGAGGAGGGCTCGGACGACATCCTCAACGCCATCGTCACCCAGACCTACTACGCGGGACGGGTGATCCGGCGCGTGATCAAGGTGCTCGAGCAGCTCTTCCTTTCGCTGGCCTATCTGACGATCGCGCTGGTGATGGCGCCGATGCTCACGCTGATCGCCGCGGTCATCCTCGGTGGGCTGACGGTCCTGCTCCGGGGCGTCCTCGAGGGCGGATACGACCTCGGCGACGAGGTGGCCGACGCCAACGAGCGCCGACAGGAGGCCGCCCAGGCCGGCACCCAGGGGATCCGCGACGTGCGGATCTTCGGGCTCGCGGAGGAGCTGCGCGGGAACTTCCTCGACGCCGTCGACCAGTACACGACCGCCCGGATCAAACTCCGGCGCAACGAGGCGGCGATCAACAACTTCTACAACCTCGGCGTCGCGGTCTCGGTGTTCCTCCTGATCTACCTCGCGCTCACGTTCGCCGACCTCTCGATCGGCGCGCTGGGGGTCTTCCTGTTCGCGATGATGCAGCTCGGTCCCAAGGTGAGCGCGCTCAACGAGTACTACTACAAGGTCGAGAACGACCTCCCTCACCTCGTCCGAACCCAGCAGTTCATCGAGAGCCTCGAGGACCGCGAGGAGGTCAACGAGCCGACCCGGGAGGTCCCCGACGAGGTTCGACACGTCGAGTTCGACGACGTCGAGTTCTCCTACGACGGCAACGAGCAGGTGCTCAGGGGGATCGACTTCGAGGTCGAGAGGGGCGAGTTCGTCGCGTTCGTCGGCCAGTCCGGCGCCGGCAAGTCGACGATCGTCTCGCTGCTGGCTCGGCTGTACGAGGTCGACCGCGGCGAGATCCGCGCCAACGGGGTCCCTATCCGCGAGATGGACGTCGACGAGTGGCGCGAGCGGCTCTCGATCGTCCGCCAGGATCCGTTCATCTTCAACGACACGCTGCGGTACAACCTCACGATCGGCAACCGTGACGTTTCCCGGGCCGAGATCGAGCGGGCGTGTTCGATCGCGAAGATCGACGAGTTCCTCGACGACCTCCCGAACGGGTACGACACCGTCCTCGGCGACGACGGGACCCGCCTGTCGGGCGGCCAGAAACAGCGCGTCTCGCTCGCTCGAGCGCTGCTCGAGGACACCGAACTCCTCATCCTGGACGAGGCGACGAGCGACCTGGACTCGAGTCTCGAGCAGGAGGTTCAGGCGGCGATCGAGGGGATGGATCGGGACTACGCGATGCTCGCGATCGCCCACCGGCTCTCGACCGTCGAGAACGCGGATCGCATCTACACGGTTTCGGACGGCGAGGTCGTCGAGGCCGGCCGACACGGCGACCTGATCGACCGGGGCGGACAGTACGCCGACCTGTACGCGATCCAGTCGCGCAAGTAGCTCGAATGTCCCCGCCCGACCGCTCACACGTCGAGTTTCTCGGTCCGCCGGGTGCCGGCAAGTCGACGGTCCACGGACGGCTCACGTCGGAGCCGCGGTACTACGGCGGGATCTACGAGGACGCCCTCGAGCGACTGATTCTGGATACCTACGACGGTCCCGCCGGGCTGACGTACCGGCTGTTGCCGTCCCGTCTCCGATCGTACGCCGAGACGCTCGTTTTACAGCATCCGGCTCGAGAACGGCTGTTCTCGGAATTCTTGCTCGAGCAGTCGGCGTTTCCGGACGCGATGGTCGGCGCCCGGCAAGCGGCGTCTCGCGACCCCGACAAGGCTGCGTCGCTGCTCAGGGACGCCGCGGACCGCTACCAGCTCGGGGTCGAGACGGTTCGGCCCGACGAGCGGTTCTGTATGGACGAGGGGTTCATGATGGGGGCCGTCTCGATCCTCTGGCGCGGCGGGGACCGGCTCTCGCTCGAGGCGTACTTCGAGTGCGTGCCGACGCCGGAGACGCTCGTCCACGTCACCGCGCCGAGGGCGGTCTGTCTCCGACGCCAGCGCGACCGGGAGAAGTCCCTCCGGGAGCGACACGGCGTCGCGAGGACGGACGACGCACAGAGACGTCACGAGGAGGCCTGCTCGAGGGTCGTCGCCACCGCCGAGGCTACCGACTCGATCACCGTCGTCAGGGTTTCGAACGAGGGGACCCTCGAGGACGTCGTCGCGGCGGTCGACCGGGCCCTGGCGAACTAACCCGGTCGACTACGATAGGCTTTTGAAGCAGAGCTAGCAGGTATGCTGTAACGCACGCACCGGGAACCGATGATGATCTATGTATCGACGGGAGGACGTCCATGCATCCCGAACTCGAGGGGTAAGCGGATGAGCGAACGCGCCGTCCGCGGGTCGACGTGAGCCGAAGCCTCGGCGTGATGGAGGCGATCCGGACGACCCTCCCGGAGTGGTTCCTCGAGGCGTTCGTCTGGGTAACGCTGCTCGGGGATCTCCTGTTCGTCGCCCCCGCGCTGGCGCTGTTTTACGCCGTCGACGTCGGCTCGTCGATCAGACGCGGCCGTCGGGAGGAGCCGCTGTGTTCGAACCGGACGGCGTCTCTCATCGCGACCGTCTTCGGCGGGCTCGCGCTCGTCGTCCTGCTCGAGTCGGTGTTCGCGCTCCCGCGCCCGCCCGCCGAGTACCACGCCATCGAGGCCAGCGAGTTCGGCTTCCCGAGCGGGCACACGATGGCCGCGACGGTGTTCTGGGGAGCGATCGCGCTATGGCTCCCGCGCGGCCGACGATCGGTTCGGCTCGGCGTCTCCGGAGCGATCGTCCTCCTCGTCGCCGTCTCCCGGCTTGCGCTGGGCGTCCACTACCTCGTCGACGTCGTCGCGTCGGTGGCGTTCGGCGCGATCTATCTCGCCGTGATCGTCCGGGTCGCGCGAGACCGGCCGCTACGGGCGTTTCTCGCGGCGCTCGGAATCGCGCTCGCGGCGACGGTCGTCGCCGGCGCCAACGAGCGAGCGGCGCTCGCGCTCGTCGGCACCGCCGTCGGGCTGGTCGGCTGGTGGCTCGTCGAACGACCGGCGATCCGGGGGCGGGTGTACGCCGCGTACGACCGCCTCGGACCGGGTTCGGCCTGATACGGATTGCTGTACCGATTTCCCGGCGCAACCGCCGTATGGGTCGCGGTTGCGCCGGTAATGACTTACAGGAAACCGTATGAGAGCCGGCGGAGAACGGTGTCTGTCGACGACGCCCTCGAGCGGGTGTGGGACGGTAGCTCGCTCAGCCGTCGAAGAGCAGGTAGCCGACCGCCATCGACGCCAGCACGCCGCCGATCGACCACTCGAACAGGGTGTAGGATTCGAAGAACAGGTGGATCGCCCAGCCGACGACGAACGCGAGCATCGCGACGTTGACGTCGCGGTAGGCGATCAGTCCGCGAACGACGCTGCCGACGACCAGCCCGCCGTAGGCGAGGCCGCCGATAAATCCGGTCTGGATAATCACCTCGAGATAGGAGTTGTGCGGTAACGGCGCCGTCTCGCCCTCGAGGTAGGGCTCGATGACGAGGTTCGCGGGGCCGCTTCCGTAGCCGAACAGGAGGGGGCCGTCGCGGATCGCCCGCAGGCTCGCGGTCCAGAGCTCGAACCGGCCCGACGTGGAGATGTCGATCACGTTCGCGTACATTCCCGCGAGCAGTCCGAACACGGTGACGGTGCTCGCCGCGGCGGCGACGGGGACCGCGAGGCGACCGCCGACGACGTAGGCCGCGTAGATCACGAGGACGACCGCCGAGGCGAGCATCGCTGCCCGGGCGTTCGAGAGGAAGACGCCGACGGCACAGAGCCCGGCGAGTGCGGCCGCCAGCCCCGCCCCGAGCGGTCGACGGGCTGCGACCGACCGGTGGAACTCGACGACCGCGGCGACGAGACCGGCGAACGACACCAGTCCGAAGGAGTTGGGGTTCGGGAAGAACGACTGGATCGTCGAGCGCTCGGTCTCGATCAGCGGCACCGACGGGGTCCCCGACCACTGGCGGACCTCGAACGCCCACAGGCTGTACTCGCCGACGGCGTACGTTCCCAGCCCGAGCACCACCGCGACCGCCGCCAGCCGCGGGAGAAACCAGAGGAAGATCCGTTCCGGAACGAGCCGCGGGACGACGAAGAGGCTCGTCCCCATCACGACCGCGGCCCACAGCGGCCACCGGGACTGCGAACTCGAGGGGTCGTACGCCAGGGTGTGGACGAGGTAAATCCCGGTCAGCACCGCAAAGCAGCCGACGGCGGCCCACTGGCCGGCCGTGTACCGTCTGGCGTCGGTGACGACGAGGAAAAAGGAGACGGTAAGTACCAACACGACCGCGATCGCGAGCGGACGACTCGGCCCGAGACCGAACCCGGGCGAGGAGCTCTGGTAGAGCACGCCGAGGACGACGAACGAGACGCCGAGCACCGAGAGGAGTCCCGCCTGCAGTTGGTCGAACTCCTGGTAGGCATCCGCGACGATCCGGCAGCCACAGATCGTCCCGAGCAGGACGGCGAAGGCAGCGAGCTGCCACGCCAGCACCGCGTCGGTCGCGTACGCGAGCACTACCAGAACCAAGTGGAGGCCGAACAGTCCGTAGACGAGCGCGTTCACGAGACGGTCGGCGTTCCACTCGTAGTCGAGCAGCGTCACCGGTTCTCGTTCGACAGCGCTCACGTCTCCATCAATTATCGGCGATCGATAAATAACTGAGCCAGTAACTATATGCGGACCGTTCACGAGTCGATATCGAACCGCCGCCCTCGCGAACCGCGACCCCCTCTCGTCCGCTCGCGGCTCCCACTCGAGCCGACCGGAGAGCCGGCGGCACCGGCTCGATCGCTCGCTCGAGTAGCACTAACACGTGAGAACTGCGATGTGTTTTTGGGAGTCGACGACCTGTTGGCGAACGATGCGCGTTCTAGTCACCGGCGGCGCCGGATTCATCGGTGGACATCTCGCCGAGACCTTCGCGAAAGCGGGACACGACGTGACGGTGCTCGACAACCTCGACCCCTACTACGATCCCGGTATCAAGAACCGGACCGTCGAAATCGGGAGAGCCGCCGCAGCGGAGGGCGGAGGCAGCTACGAGTTCGTCGAGGGCGACGTTCGGGACGGGAGCCTCGTCGACGAACTGGTCGCCGACGCGGACGTCGTCTACCACCAGGCCGCACAGGCTGGCGTCCGAACGAGCGTCGAGGATCCCCGGAAGCCCAACTCGATCAACGTCGACGGGACGCTGAACGTGCTGGACGCGGCCCGCGAGACCGACCTCGAGCGGGTCGTGCTCGCCAGCTCCTCCTCCGTATACGGGAAACCCGACTCCCTCCCCTACGACGAGGCCCACCCGACGACGCCGGTCAGCCCCTACGGCGTCTCGAAGCTGGCCGCCGAGCAGTACGCCCGCGTCTACCGCGAGGTGTACGGACTGCCGACGGTGTCGCTGCGCTACTTCACCGTCTACGGCCCGCGAATGCGCCCGAACATGGCGATCTCGAACTTCGTCTCGCGGTGTCTGAACGGCGAGCCACCGGTGATCTACGGCGACGGCCGGCAGACACGCGATTTCACGTACATCGACGACGTCGTGGACGTCAACCGGCAGCTGCTCGACGACGGCTCGGCGGACGGCGAGATCCTGAACGTCGGCTCGACGGACACCATCGACGTCCGGACGCTCGCGGAACTGGTTCGCGACGAGATCGACCCCTCGCTCGACCTCGAGTACGGCGAGCGACGGACGGGCGACGCCGAGCACACCCACGCCGACGTCTCGAAGGCCCGCGAACTGCTGGGGTACGAGCCGTCGACGTCGATCCGGGAGGGCGTCTCGCGGTTCATCGACTGGTACCGCCGGAACCGGAACTGGTACGAGCCGCTGGTGTTGGACTCCTAACCCGATCGGACCGAGCGAGCCGTGCCGTGTGTTCCACAGCTCCACGAGAGGCCACGTGCTTCCGAAGAAAAGGTAAAGGAAACGGGCCTCCCCTTACTGGAGTATGGCGAAGTCGGCTGCAGCGTTCGTCGGTGCTGCACTCGTCGCCGCGGGGCTCGCCCCCACCACGTGGCTCGTCGATCCCGCCGTCGGCTACGTCCTCTCCGGGACCGTCCTGCTGTCGATTTTCGCGCTCGGAGCGCTGTCCGGACTCGAGGACGGCCGGCTGACCGGCGCCTCGCTCGAGCGGCCGATCGTCGCCCTCTTCGCCCTGTACTGGGTCGGGCTTGTCGTCCAGTTCGGACTCACGGGTTCGACGTCGTTCGTGCCGTACGTTCTGCTCACGCCGCTGGTCTGCGTTACGCTGTGGTACGTCGTTCCGCCGCTGATCCTCGAGCGACCGCGGGCGTTCGTCGGCGGGCTCGTCGGCGCCGTCGTCGCGCTCACCCTGCTCGGAATCGCGCTCCTCGTCGTCGAGACGGTCACTGCGGCGAACTTCCCCTGGACGGGCAACCGGGTTTTCGGGCAACCGGGCCTTCGCGTCGCGTCGATCTACGGCAACCCCAACGCCTTCGGGTTCGCGGCCGCGGTCGCGAGTCTCGGCGCGCTGTGGGCGTCCCTCGAGTCGCGACACCGACGCTGGACCGCAGCGTTGCTCGTGACGCTGGCGGGGCTCGTCCTGAGCGACGCGACGATGGCGCTGCTGTCGTTCGGCGCGGGAACGGCCGCCCTGCTGTTCGCTCGCTCTCCGAAATCCGGGCTCGCGTTCGCCGCCGTCGGCGCGCTCACGGCGTCGGCGGTCCTGCTGACCGATCTCGGCGCGTCCTACCTCGCGCTCGTGATCGAACGCGGCGGCAGCGAACGCCTCGAGTTCTGGCAGGTCGCCCTCTCGCGGGCGGCCGAGAATCCCGTCCTCGGTGCCGGGTTCGACGCCGGGATCCCGACCCACAACTCCTTCGTCGCGATCGCGTTGAACGCGGGGTATCTCGTCGGCGGGGTGTACGTCCTCGCGCTCGTCGGGACGGTCGCGTCGGCCCTGCGGAAGGCGCGGGACGATCCGTCGTGGAACGGGTTCGTCCTCGCCGCGTTGACGCTGCTCGCGTTCCAGATGCTGACCGAGTCGTTCACGCTCGGCGGGCTATCGACGATGTCGCTGCTGCTCGCGACGTTCGTCGGTCTCGCGCTGGTCGATCCGTCCGAGACGGCGACGATACCGCTCTCCCGGCAGTTCCGCGAGAGACCCGACTCCGGCGTCGATCAGTAGCCTTATTCCGCCCTGCTCGGAACGGACGCCGAGCATGACTCTCGCAGCGAAGATCGCGTCCGGGCTCAAGGCCGACTTCGCGTCGCAGGTCGTCCGAAACCTCTCGAGCGGCCTGCTGGTCGTCGTCCTCGCCCGCCTGCTCGAGCCCACCGAGTACGGGCTGTTGTACCTCGCGATCTCCGTCTTCGCGATCGCGACGGTGATCGGCCGACTCGGACTCGGCAAGTCCGCCGCCCGCTACCTCACCGAGTACGAGGAGCGCGACGCCGGCCAGATCCCCCACATCGTCGAGACCGTTGCGCTCGCGCTCGCGGTCACCCTCGGGACCGTAACGCTCGCCCTGATCGTCGCCCGCGAACCGCTCGCGGCGCTTTTAGGCGAGCCCGGACTGGAGGAGCTGTTGCTGGTCGGCGCGCTGTACGTCGCGGGCCACGGCCTCGTCAACTCCGGCCGGAACCTCTGTCAGGGGTTCAAGGAGATCGAGCGGGCCGCGTTTATCACGCTCGTCGAGGCGGTCGTCCGCCCCGTCGTCGCGATCGGGCTCGTGCTCGCCGGCCTCGGCGCGGTCGGCGCGCTCGTCGGCTACGTCGTCAGCTCGCTGCTCGGGGCCGCGCTGTTCGCGGCGGTTATCTACCGACTCTACGCGCGCGCAGAGCGGGGCGAACTCGAGGCGGGGCTTCGCCGCCGGATCGCCGAGTACGCCCTCCCGATCACGCTGACCGAGAACGGGAGCACGATCATCAAGCGGGTCGACGTCGTCCTCATCGGCGCGTTCCTGACGCCGCTCGCGGTCGGCTACTACGTCGTCGCCAAACAGCTCCTGACGTTCATCAAATCGCCCGCGAACTCGCTGGGCTTTGCCATCTCGCCGCGCTACAGCGAACAGCTCCAGCGGGGCAACCTCGAGACCGCCTCGCGGCTCTACGGCGAGGCGCTGACGGCCACGCTCGTGTTCTACGTCCCCGCGGCGGCCGGGCTGGCGATCGTCGCCGAGCCGACGCTCGCGCTCGTCTTCGGCCCCGAGTACGCCGGGGGTGCGATCGTCCTGCAGCTCCTGACGATCTACCTGGTCGCCCAGGCGGTCTCGTACGTCACCAGCGGCGGACTCGACTACCTCGGTCTGGCGAAACTTCGCGCGTACGCGAAGGGCGCGACGGCGGTCGCGAACCTCCTGTTGAACCTCGCGCTCATCCCGACGATCGGGATCGCCGGCGCGGCGATCTCGACGGCGGGCACGTACGCGGCCTACGTCGCGGTGAACGTCTACCTCATCCACCTCGAGCTGGACCTCGACTGGCGGGCGATCGGCCGTCGCTGCGCCAAGGTCGGCGCCGTCACGGCGATCATGTCGGCGGTCGTCCTGCCGTTCGCGCCCGCGATCGACGGCGCCGTCTCGCTGGCGGCGGTCGTCGCCCTCGGGACGGCCGTCTGGCTCGGAGCGACGGTTTCGATCGGCCTGATCGAAAAGCGGCAGCTCCGGTCGGTAGCGCCGTTCTGAGCCCCTCGAGCGGGCGTCAGACCCGTGCCAGCACGTCCCGCCACCGGATCGGGATCCGACCTGTATAAGTTAGCTCCGGGTGCTCGTCGAACGGGTTCGCCGCGTCACGGTGGGCCCGCCACCAGCGGTCGTGGACGGCGTTGATTCGGACCGGGATCTCCTCGAGCCCGACCAGCTGCGACGCCACGAGCCGGTGGAACCCGCAGGAGTTGAAGATCAGCTCCCCGTTGCGACCGACGTTGACGGCCACCTGGTCGTACCGGTCGGCAGTTCGCTCCGCCTGCGGGCCGCCGGGCTCGAGTTCGATCCCTCGCTCCCGGATCGACGCGAACAGCTCGTCGAGGTAGGCTCCGTACCCGGACGCCGCGTAGGAACGGGCCTCGCGCTCGGGGTAGCCGGCCTTGCGCAGCGACTCGACCGTGAGGTCCGCTCCGTCCAGGCGCCCGTCGTAGTACCCCCGAAGCAGCCGGTACTTCGGGCTCTCGGACAGCGGCTTCGCCTGCAGATCCCACTCCCCGGGTTCGATCCGGCCGGCCGAGCGGTACTTCCGCAACACGGCGTACTCGAGGTACGTCCGGATCTCGCGGGGGTCGACCCGACAGATCACGAACGGCGGGACGGTCGGACCCGTAACCCGTCGCGGGAGGGCGTCTCGCAGTTTCAGTCGCAGCAGGTTCCTGTCGATCATGGCGCCTGGTCGCGGCGGAACGCGGCGGTTACGGCTCGAGTAGCGACTCCAGCCGTATAGCTCTCGGTGATCGCGGCCGGCTCGGTTTCGCGACCGCTTGCTACCTCTCGCGGAAGCGACACGCTGAAGGCGCCGAGGAAAATCTCACCGGTATGGCAACCGTCAGTGTAGTGATTCCGACCTACGAACGCCCCGCCTTCCTCGAGGGGGCCGTCGAAACTGCACTGGACCAGACGTACGACGACCTCGAGGTGATCGTCGTCGACGACGGCTCCGAGACCGCCTACGCCGGGGCCGTCGTCGACGAGTACCCGGAGCGAGTGATCGGGATCGAACACGAGGAAAATCGGGGGCTCTCCGCGGCGCGGAACGCGGGGATCGAGCGGGCCTCGGGCGAGTACGTCGCCTTTCTCGACGACGACGACCGGTGGTACGAAACGAAGATCGAACGGCAGGTTCGACGCCTCGAGTCGGACAACCGGGTCGGTCTCGTCACCTGCCTCTCCGTGTCGGTGACCCCCGACGGGGAGGTCATCCACGTCGAACGCGACGCGCCCAGCGGCGACCTCTCGGACTCCATGCTGCGGAAGAACCTGATCGGCTCGCCCTCCCGCGTGCTCGTCCGGCGGACCGCACTCGAGGAGATCGACGGGTTCGACGAAGACTTGCCGACGAAACAGGACTGGGATCTCTACATCCGGCTCTGTCGGAACTGGCTCGTCGCCGCCGTCGAGGACCACCTCTGCGTTCGAACCTCCCACGAGAGCATGTCCAGTTCGCCCGAGGCCGTGACCCGCGATTATCGGGCGGTGCTCGAGAAACACGAGTCGCTGATCCGCGAGCGTGGCTACTGGGAGTCCGCGAAGGCGGCGATCGCCGAGCGCGCGGGGCGGGCGTACCTGGATCACGGCGAGCTCCGAAGCGCCCGTAGCGCCCTCAAGGCGGCGCTCTCCGCGGAGCCGACGAAACGCAGGGCGGCGCTGCTGGCGCTTTCCTACACCCACCCCGCGGTCGTCCGATCGGCGATCGCCGCGACGCGATACCTGCGCTCGAGGCGCGACCCCAGCGGGTTCGAGTACGGGGAACCCCTCCGGTCCGGGCCCGCGTAGCTCCGTGCGCACCGAAGCCTTTAGCCGTTCGATCGGAAATTCCTCGAGCAATGGTTCGCGTCCTCGCCGTCCTCACGCACGTCAAACCGACGACCTTCTCCTACGAACTCTCCGAGGCGCTGGCGGCGATCGACGGGATCGAGGTGACGATCGTCTCTTACTACGACAACGCCCTCGAGGAGACGGCGATGGCGCCGGATTCGGCCGTCGAGTTCGTGCCGCTGAACGCGGGTTCGCGCCTCGATCCGGCCGCGATACGCCACCTGCGCTGGGTCCTGCGGACGAGGTCGTACGACGTCCTCCACACCCACCACAACTTCGTCGGCTCGCTGGCCCGGCTGCTCGCCCCCCGCGGGACGCGGATCGTCGACACCGAACACGCCGACCACGAGCGCCACTACTCGCTCCCGCAGGTGCTGGTCAACGCCGCGACGCTCCCGCGAGCCGACCGGGTCGTCGCGAACTCGAGGCGGACCCTCGAGTCGCTGTACTGGTTCGAACGGCTCGGGCTCGACGACGAGCAGTTCTCGGTGATCTACAACGGGATCGACGTCGATCGGATCGACCGCGTGCTCGCGGAGCCCCGCGACTCCCGGGCGGTCGAGGGGAGGCGAATCACGTCGGTCGGCCGGCTGAGCGAGACGAAGAACCAGTCGACGCTGCTCCGGACGTTCGCGTCGCTCGCCGACGACCACCCCGACAGCCGGCTGACGATCGTCGGCGACGGCCCCCTGCGCGAGGACCTCGAGTCGCTGGCCGACTCGCTGGGCGTTCGGGAACGCGTCGAGTTCACGGGGTTCGTCGACCGCGAGGAGGTCTACCGGATCCTCGCCGCGAGCGACCTCTACGTCCAGCCGTCGCTGTCGGAGGGCTTTTGCGTCGCCCTCGTCGAGGCGATGGCCTGCGGGCTCCCGGTCGTCGTCAGCGACGTTCCCGTCCTGCACGAGGTTGTCGGCGAGGCGGGTTCCTACGCCACTCCGACCGAGCCTGCCGCGTTCGCAGACCGCCTGCGACGGCTGCTCGCGGACGACGAGCTGCGGCGGGAGTTCGCCGAGCGGGCGTCCGACCGCGCGCGGACCGAGTTCCCCCTCGAGCGGACCGCCGAGGCCTACGCCGAGCTGTACCGTGACCTGCTCGAGTCGTGAGCACCAGGGAGTCGAACCGGAACCGCTTTTGATCGAACGCGGGAGGCTCTATCCGTGACGAGGACAGCGGACCGCACAGGGACGGTGGAGTTCTTCGGCGTCCCGGGAGCGGGAAAGTCGACGATCGCTCACCGACTGGCCGAGCGGCTGGCGGCGACGGGACGACCGGTCTCGGAGCCGACGTATACGCTCGCCCACGAGGTCTCGAGCGCGCGACGATATCTCACCAAAACCGGGTACGCTGCGACCGGAACGCTCCGTCGACCCCGACGGGCGCTCGCAGCCGCTCGAGCGATTTCCGAAAGCGGCCAGCCCTCTCCTCGAGCGCTGGTGAAGACGGCGTTCAACTGGCTGTACGTGACCGGCGTGCTCGAGTCGCGGACGCCGGGCGAGCTACGGGTGCTCGACCAGGGACTGGTACAGGCCGCCTGGTCGGTCGGCCTCGGCGCCGAACGGGATCGAACGGCCCCGCTGTGTGAATTGGCCGTCGACGCGCTCTCGCGGTCGGGACCGGCACTGGTCGTGGTCGTCGACGTCGCGCCCGAGACGGTCCGCGAGCGGCTCGCGAGTCGCGCGGACGGCGACACGCGGGTCAGTCCGACCGGCGACGGTCACGGCGTCCGCGAGGCGTTCGAACGGCAGGAGCGGGTCGAACGAGCGCTCGCGGACGCCGTTGCCGACGAACCATCGGTCGACCTGTTTCACGTCGACAACGAGTCGCGGGCCGACCTCGAGAACGCCGTCGCGACGGTTCTCGAGCGTCTCGAGAGCGAACGGCACCGGGGGTAGCAGTTGTCAGCGGGTCGTTTTCTTTCAGCATGCTGCGTAAAACTCGTGGTCCGTCCCGCTCGAGTGACCGCTCCCACGAGTTCATACGGTTTACTGTAAGTCATTACCGGCGCAACCGCGACCCGTGCGGCGGTTGCGCCGGTAAATCGTTACAGCAATCCGTATCAGTCGTAAGCGTTCTCCCGCTGCCCGCGTAATCCGGTCGACTGTAGCTGCTCGAAATTGAGCTGTCCAGTATCTCTCGCTCCGAACGGCGATTACGGAAATCGAGGAGAAAGCCTCGCCCTTCAGGGCGGGGAGGATGTCAAGGACCGGCAGTCGGCAGGAGTATCGCCAGCAGAAGGCTGGCACCGGCGATGACTCCGAGTCCGAGAAAGGCGCCGTCGAAGTATCCCCACTCCGCAAACGTCCCGACGATCAGCGGCCCCGTTGCCCCGAGTGCGATGTATCCCGTTCGGAGAAGCCCGAGGCCGGTCCCTTTGACGCTCGCGGGCAGTTCGTTGACGAGGTACGTTTGGGTGAGCGGTGTCGCCCCGAGGAGCACGCTGGCGATCGTAGTGACCAAGAGGAGCGAGCCGAGCGTCTCGGCGAACGGAAGCGCGAGCAACACGACCGTCGAAACGCCGGCGACGATCAGTAACATGGGCCGGTAGCCGAACCGATCACCGCCGGCCCCGGCTGCCGGTTGAACGGCGATACCGACGACGAAGAACCAGCCGAAAAGCGTCGCGGCGGCGGTCGGCGATAGTCCCTTCATTTCGACGAGGTAGATCGGGTAGAACCCGGTGAACCCCTGGTAAACGAAAAAGAGCACGAGGTGGACGCTCGTGATCAGCAGGATCAGGCGGTCCGCGATTCCATCGATCACCTCCCGGAACGTCGCCACCGACAGCGAGTAGCCGTCCGTTGCTGTCGATACCCGACCGGGGATCGCCCGGAAGATCAGCACCGCAACGAGGAAAAACAGCGGAATAGTGATACCGAAGCCTACCCGCCAGGACAGCACCCCCGCGAGGACGCCGGCGACGACGGGTAGGGTGGCGTTGCCGGCTTCACCGGCCGAGAGCGTCAGGCCGATGGCAGTGCCGTCCCGCCGCTCGTAGATAGCCGAGAGAATCGTGAACCGCGCGGGGCCGAACAGCGCGGTCGAAAATCCGAAGACCCCGGTGGCCACGAACAGCATCATCGGCGTCGTCGCGCCGGCAACGGCGGCGATCGCGATCCCCGAACAGACGGTACTGATGACCAGCGCGTTCCCCTCGCCTAACAGGTCGCCGACGATCCCACCGGGGAACTGTCCGAGCGCGTAGGCCGTCCAGAGAACCGTGACGAGCAACCCGAGGAGTACCAGGTTGATATCGAACGTTTCCCGAATGGACGGGAGGAGTGCGGGAAAGATCAATCGGACGCCCAGCGACAGAAACCAGCCGCTGGCGACGCCGACCAGAATCCAGCCGCGGCCGCCGCTCCAGAGTTCGTCCGCGACGTCCCGAACGCTTCCGAGCCTGGTTCCGTGCACGCCTTACTACTCGACAATCGTCTGCTCTCTTAATTGTTTGCTCGTGGACGGCACCCGTCGCTCACATCCTCGAGGAGCGAACCGCGTCAGCGGTGAGCGAGTAGGGTGGGAAGGACGTCACTGGTGGCTGATCTCCCGGAGTACGCTCGTGGTCCGCTCGACGGTCGACCGCCAGTCGTACGTCGGTCCAAGCCCCCCGTCGCTTCGCGCGCTCGAGCGCGAGAGCTGCGTCTTGATCTCGTCGGCGAACGCCTCGACGTCGCCGACGGGGGCGACCGACCCACCCTCGCCGACCACCGCCGCGACCTGCTCGAGGTCCGAACAGACGACGCGAACGCCCGAGGCCATCGCCTCGAGGACGGTTCTGGGGACGCCCTCGGTCCGACTCGGGAGGACGAGGACGTCCGCCGATCGGTAGACGCGAGGCATCGCCTCGTAGGGGAGGTGGCCCAGAAACTCGACACCGTCGCCGAGTCGGTCGCCGGCTCGCTCCTCGAGCCGTTCGCGAAGCGGTCCCTCGCCGCAGAAGTACAGCGTCACGTCGGGGTACGCCTCGCGCACGCGCTCGACGGCCGCGAGGGCGTCCTGGGGTCGTTTTCCCTCGACCAGCCGGCCGACGAACAACACGACCGGTTCCGACGGCTCGAGCAGGTCGCTTTCGGGACCCTCGGGCCGGAACCGTTCGGTGTCGATCCCGTTGGGGACGACCTCGATCGGCGCCCGAACGCCGAATTCACGGAGCTGTCGCTTGCAGACGTCGGTGTAACAGAACGCGACGTCGGCCTGGTCGAACGTCCACCGGCCGACGGTCTTCAGATACCACTCGAAGATCCGCTCGGGTGCGGTCTGGGAGTACAGTCCGTGGTTCGTGATCGCGAGCGGCGTCTCCCCGAACCGCCGCCGCAGCGCCGCCAGGTTCGTCGAGAAGTACAGGTGCGAGTGAGCGTGGACGACGTCGAACTCGCAGGCGTCGTACAGATACTGCGAAACGCCGGCCGAGACATCGTTGCCGAGCGGGCTGACCGTCGGATCGTACCGGACGACGGTGTAGCCGTCGCGCTCTTCGAGGTGAGGGGTTTCGGGGTCGCGTCGCACCGTCAGGACCGTGACGTCGTGGCCCATCGCGGCCTGGTCCCGACTCATCGCGTGGACGTGGTAGGCGCCGCCGCCGTTCACCTCGGGATAGCTCTTCTGTGCGACTCGAAGGATACGCATCGGCTGCTCCGCGTCAGATAGCTCGAGCGACATTCACGTGATAGGTGCCGCCACCGTTTACGTCGGCGTAAGTCTTCTGTGCAACTCGGCGGATCCGCATCGGTCGATCTCCATCGGGTAGTTCGAGCACCATAACTCACTCACTCTTTTTTGCGAGCCGCGAGAGTCCCTCCTCGAGGCCCACCGTCGGCTCGTAGCCGAGTTCGCGTCGGATCTTCGAGATCGCCGCCCGGCTGTGTTCGATGTCGCCGGGCCGGGGCTCCCCGTGGACGATCTCGGAGTCCGAGCCGACGACCTCGCGGATCGTCTCGGCGAGTTCCCGGATCGTCACCGACGAGCCGGTTCCGACATTGAAGGACTCGCCGACGGAATCGGTCGTCGCCGCGAGCAGGTTCGCCCGCACGACGTCCGAGACGTGGACGAAATCCCGCGTCTGGGTGCCGTCGCCGTCGATCGTGATCGGCTCGCCGGCCCGGGCCTGCTCGAGGAAGATACTGATAACGGCGCTGTAGTCGCCGCCGACCTGTCTCGGGCCGTAGACGTTGAAGTACCGCAGGCTGACGGTTTCGAGCCCGTACAGGTCGTGGTAGAGACGGGCGTACTCGTCGACGGACGCCTTCTCCAGCCCGTACGGCGAACTCGGCTCCGTCGGATGCTCCTCGTCGATCGGCGTGTACTCGGGGTGGCCGTAGATCGCCGCACTCGAGGCCAGCACGACCCGGGCGTCCTCGGCGCGGGCCCGCTCGAGCAGCGCCAGCGTCCCGTCGACGTTGACCCCGTGACTCTCTACGGGGTCGGCGACGGACTGCTCGACGCTGACGAGCGCCGCCTCGTGGAAGACGAGATCGACCCCGTCCATCGCGCGGGCCACGGCGTCGTCGTCGCGGAGGTCGCCCTCGATAAGGGTCACGCCGTCGGGAACGCGGTCGCGCCGACCGCTCGAGAGGCTGTCGAGCACTCGGACGTCGTTCTCGTCGGCGAGGGCGTCGGCGAGATGGCTGCCGATAAACCCCGCCCCGCCGGTCACCAGAATCGTCTCTCCTGTCGGCGGCTCCGGTAGTTGACCTGACATCAGCTGCTACTCGACTCTTCGTCGCCGTCCTTAGTTAAGCGTTCAGACAGCAGGTCGACGACGTCCACCACGACCGACCAGATCTGGTAGGCGACGAGTTCGACGTCGAGCAACAGCGACTGTCGACGAACGTACTCGAGGTCGTACTCGAGTTTCTTCGCGGGTTCGAATCCGGTGACGTCGTTGATCTGAGCGATCCCGGTAAGCCCCGGTTTGACGAACCAGCGCTTCGACCAGTCGATGCCGTCGGCTTCGATCTCCCGATCGATTTCGGGTCGTTCGGGCCGCGGGCCGACGACGCTCATCTCCCCGCTGAGGATCGAAAACAGCTGCGGGATCTCGTCGAGGTGGGTCCGTCTGAGGACTCGACCGACGCTCGTGACCCGAGGGTCGACGCCGCCGGCGTCCTCGTCGCTCAGCCGGGCGCCGTCGCTTTCGGCGTCGGTACCCATGCTCCGGAACTTGGAGAGGGTAAACGTTCCTCCAAGCGTCGACGTTCGGATCTGATTGTAGAGAACGGGTCCCGGAGAGTCGAGTTTGACCGCGACTGCGGCGAACAGGATCAGCGGCGTCAACACGGCCAGGCCCACCGTCGCGAAGATCAGATCGAACGCTCGCTTGGCCAGGCGGCCGTACCACGGCCACGGCCGGAGGTCGACCCGCACCAGCGCGTCGCCGGCGGCCTCGTCCGCGAGGACGCGGTCGGCCAGCGACTCGTGGACGAGCGCGTCGACGCCCTGTTCGCGACACGTCCGCAGGACGCCGAAACACTCCTCGCGGTCGCCGTGCGCGAACGCGAGCGCGACGGTGTCGACGTCGTGCTCCCGGATCGTTCGCTCGAGTCCCGAAAGCCCGCCGAGACGGTCGGTTCCGACGATCAGTTCGAGGTGGTTGATTCGCCCATCGGCCGGGACACCGCCGTCGGTTCTGAGGACCTGTTCGTCGCCCGACGACCGGTCCGAGGCCGACCCGTCCGGGTACGACATCTCGATCGACCGTTCCGTCAGTACCGGCGAGAGAAAGCCGAGCGGCGAGACGGGAAGCGAGAGGATCGAGGACTTGATCAGCGTCGGTTCGTCGCCGACGACCAGCACGCGTTCGGGCCGGTTACGACGGCGACAGAGTCCGTACCAGGCCGGAAGCGAGACCGCGAGGACGGCACCCGAAACGAGTGTCGTCGAGACCGCGGGGGCGGTGGCGACACCGGCAGCGGCGAGGGCGATAAGAACGAGACAGGCGATACCGACCTGTCGCCAGGTCGCCGAAAGTACCGTCGGTACCGAACGCGGTCGGGAGACGTACAGCGGGGTCAACGCGATGCTGACGACCCCACCGACGAGCGCTGCGACGAGGAGGCGCTCCCCGAACGTGATCGGTGTACCGGTGAGGATACCCGCGACGAACCCCGCTGCGAGTGCGAGCAGCAGTGTCCCTGTTGCTGCGGCGCCGCGATATCCCCAACCTAGTAACATTCAACATGTCTCCTCCCTCAGACACCGTATTAAAGCTTGTGAGACGATGTAAGATAATAATACAGTACTTTCAGAATATCTTATCTATAGTAAATCGTTGTTACCTATCAGCCGGTTTATGACACTTCTAACGAACGAACGCGGTCGACCGTCGCCGACCGGTCGGTCGGAATTCCATCGGCGAACGTGAAACGGAAAGTACTCGACGGCTAGCTCCTCTCGTTCCGAAACTCGCTCGGCGGTCGCGATATAAACGAACCGATCACGGGACAGTTTCGGCACTCACAACGTCCCGTTTCCCGCTTATGTGACTATTACTAACCACGTCGCCGACCGAAGCGGCTGAATATGAACCGACGGACGGTCCTTCTCGGAGCCGGCGTCGCACTCACGACGACGATCGCCGGGTGCGGAAGCGCCGACGGAGAGGACGCCGACCAACCGGACGATCCGGACGAGATGGACGACTCGCTCGAGGACGACGACGCCGACGCCGACGACGATATGCCGGCCGACGAACTGACCGAGGAGGACGAGGACGAAGACGAAACGGTCGACGACCGAATCCCCGGGTTCGAGGACGAATCGTTCACCGTCGACAGCGACGCCGTCTCGGTCGAGGAGGTTACTCGCGACGGCGAGACGGTGACCGTCCGGACGGAGGCAGACACCCTCGATCAGAACGAACTCGAGGCGGAACTCGAGGTCGTCGGTCGAACGTTCGTCGACGCCATCGAGGACACCGACGAGTTCACCGCGGCGGTTTCGACCGTCGAGTGGAACGTCGAGTACGGAGGCAACGAACTCGCGAACTTCCACATCGAATCGGAGTGGCTCGACGCCCACGAGGCCGGCGAACTGTCGGAGGACGAACTCCTCGAGCGAATCCTCGAGACGGGGTCGCTGGAGTGACGCTCGAGGGGACGCCGAGCCCGTAAACTCTCTACCGCGATATAGAAATGCCAGCGAAACGGCGACCCCTGTGGGAACGTCCCGAGGTACCCGGCTCGAGGTAACCTCGGCTTCGCGGTGCTGTTCGCGACGGCCGCAATCCTCGAGACCGTCCTCGGGCTCTCGGGAGCCGGCGGCGGGGACGCCCCGCTCTGGAGTATCACGCTGGCGTTCGCGGCGATCAGTCTCGCCGCCGCTACCGTCGGATACGTCGTGGGGATCGCGATACGGTTCGTCTTGCCCGCCGTTCGTCGGAGACGCGCCGAGCGCCCCGGGTCCGAATGCGAGTACCCCCAGTAGCGCCCGCGTCGGAAGCTCACTCCTCCCACGCGCTCGGCGCGATATCCAGTAGCTGGACGACGGGTCGGTACAGAAAGACGAGGACGAAGATGATCGCGAGTTCGATCCAGAAGCCGACGTCGCCGACGAGCGCTCGGACGACCCCGAGCACGAGAAACACCAGCAGTATCATCGCGACGTAGTGGGGAACGAGCTCGAGCAACCGGTCCGTGTCCATAGAGACCGTTCGACGAGGCTCACTATATGCGTACTGGCTACGTGCGGTTCGGCTCGAGTCCGCTGTCGAGGTTCTCCGTGCTCGAAGCGCGTCATGCGGTTCGCCGGGATTCGATCGCTTCGCCTGCTGCCCCCACTTATATAACTTAACTATAGTTGTAGTAAATACCATTTAGGTCCAATATACAGCATTCTAAGACTAACAGACAATAACAAACACCAAGTAGTTTTATTCCTACCTTGCTGACGGGGAGAGACGACGTGGATTGGTCCCCCGCAGGACCGGTGGCAACGCTCGACGAATTTCGATCGTTCACGAGCTGTCAAACAGAGAATATAACGAGCGTTCCGAAGCACATCCTCTCTCGGTGATTTCAGGAGAGCCAACGTTCATAACCGGCGAACCGGAACTACGTGAGTGGATGTCACACCACAGGCAAGCCCCTCGAGTCGAGGAGCGACTGCAACGGCAGCGAGTACGCGTCGGGAACCGACTGAGGTGGCCGCGATGACCCGCGAGACGACCGAGATTACCCTCATCGGCGAGGACGATTCGGGAGTACTCGCGGAGCTGACCGCCGCGCTCTACGATTGCGACGTCGAGTTGCTCGAGCTGGATCAGGCCGTCCGAGACGGAACCTTCCGGATGAACGTCCGGGTCGACACCGACGGGATGACCGTCTCCCAGCAGACCCTGCGAGAGGAACTGCAGGCGCTCGGCGAGGAGTTCGACGTCGATGTTCGGGTCCGCTACCCCTCGAGTTGCGACGACCAGTCGATCGCCGTCCTGGTCACGAAGGAGAGCCACTGCCTGGAGGCGTTGCTCGAGGCCGACGAGGCCGGCGAACTCGGCGCGGATATCGGGGTCGTCATCGGAAACCACGACGACCTGCGTCCCCTCGCGGCCGAGTACGACGTCCCCTTCCACGACGTCGGCGACGAGAGCGGCTCGCCCGACGAGGACCAGCTTCTGGAGCTGCTCGCGGAGTACGACACCGACCTCGTCGCACTGGCCCGGTACATCCAGATCCTCTCCCCCGAAGTCGTCTTCCGGTACGAGGACCGCATCATCAACGTCCACCCGAGCCTCCTGCCGGCGTTTCCCGGCGCTGCGGCCTACCGTCAGGCCCTCGAGAAGGGCGTCCGGATCGCGGGGGTCACCGCCCACTACGTGACCACGGACCTCGATCAGGGACCGATCATCGCCCAGCGCGCGTTCAACGTTCCTGCGGACGCGACCGAGGCCGACCTCAAGGCGCGCGGCCAGCCCCTCGAGGCCGAGGCCCTGCTCGAGGCGATCGAGCTCCACCTCGAGGACGAACTCGCCGTCGAGGACGGGCGAGCGGAGCTCGAGTCGCCGGATCGGGCCGCGACCCAGCTCGGCGCACCCGCGGAGCTGGATCGGGCCAACCCCGAGGCGCCGGTCGACGAGCGCGAGTCGCTCGTCGCCGACGACCGGGAGGGGACGGCCGTCGCCGACGACTGACGTCGATTTCGCTACCCGTTCTGCGGTCCGTGCTCGACGACCGCACTCGAGGGGAGGCGTCCACTTTCGTCGCGATCCGTTCCACGCACAGTCGGATATCTTACGTATCGTGGTTGAACTCTCACGCTCGCAAGATACTTACTCCGGGTTCCCGCTACTCGTGATATGGCGTTCGACCAGCCACTCGACAGCATCTCGCCGAGCGTAGCGACGGCCATCGATCGCGAACGCGACCGACAGGAGTCGACCCTCGGCATGATCGCCTCGGAGAACCACGTCTCGGAAGCGGTCCTCGAGGCCCAGGGCAGCGCCCTGACGAACAAGTACGCCGAGGGCTACCCCGGCGGTCGGTACTACGGCGGTTGCCAGCACGTCGACACCGTCGAGGAGGGCGCGATCGAATCGGCGAAAGCGCTGTTCGGCGCGGACCACGTCAACGTCCAGCCCCACAGCGGGACCCAGGCGAATATGAGCGTCTACTTCGCCGTCCTCGAGCCCGGCGACGGCATCCTCTCGCTGTCGCTGTCCCACGGCGGCCACCTGAGCCACGGCCACAGCGTCAACTTCTCCGGACAGCTCTACGACGTCGACCAGTACGAGGTCGATCCCGACACTGGTTACATCGACTACGACGAACTCGAGCGACAGGCTCGCGAGACCGACCCGGAACTGATCGTCAGCGGCTCGTCGGCGTACCCCCGGGAGTTCGACTACGAGCGGATCGCAGAGATCGCCGACGCGGTCGACGCCTACCATCTCGCGGACATCGCCCACGTGACCGGGCTCGTCGCGGCCGGCGTCCACGCCTCGCCCGTCGAGCACGCGGAGTTCGTCACCGGGAGCACGCACAAGACCATCCGTGCGGGACGCGGCGGGATCGTGATGTGCGACGAGGAGTACGCGGACGATATCGACTCGGCGGTCTTCCCCGGTGCGCAGGGCGGCCCGCTGATGCACAACGTCGCCGGCAAGGCCGTCGGTTTCGCGGAGGCCAGGACCGACGCGTTCGACGAGTACGCCGAGCAGGTCGTCGAGAACGCGAAACGCCTCGCTGACGTCTTCGTCGAGCGGGGGCTCTCCCTGGTCAGCGGTGGGACCGACAAACACCTCCTGCTGGTCGACCTCCGGGACTCTCACCCCGACCTCACGGGCGAGCAAGCCGAGTCGCTGCTGAGCGACGCCGGCATCATCGTCAACAAGAACACCGTCCCGGGCGAGACCAGATCGCCGATGGTCACCAGCGGGATTCGCGTCGGCACGCCGGCGCTCACCACGCGCGGGCTCGAAGAGGCGGAGATGGAGACCGTCGCCGACTGTATCGTCGACGTCCTCGATAACCCCGACGACGGAGCCGTCACCGATCGCGTCGCCTCGCGGGTCGACGAACTCTGTACGGCGTATCCGATCTACGAGTAGCGCTCGAGGAGTTCGATTTCTTCTGGCCGAGAGAACTACGCGAGGAGAGCGAGCGACGCGCGTTCAGTCGTCGGACGGATCCGCGGTTTCGGGTTCCGTCCGGGTTCCCTCGAGGTCGGTCGAGCCGATCGAGACGTCGTCCTCCTCGCGGAGGAACAGCGGTCTGCGGGCTCCGAACGCCGACATCATCGCGATGGCGGCGAGCAGGGCGATGATCGAGAACGGGCCGCCGGTGATGATCGCGGCCTGCTGGAGCGCGTCGACGCCGCCGGTGACCATCAGCAGCGAGGCGAGCGCCCCGATGAGAAAGCCCCAGATGACGCGGTTGATCGTCGAGGGCTGCTCGACGCCGCCCGTGGTCAACATGCCGAGCGCGAGCGTCGAGGAGTCGGCCGACGTGATCAGGAACGTCGTCACGAGCACGAGAAAGAGGACGGTCAGCACGCCACCCAGTGGGAGCGCCTCGAACAGCGGGTAGCCAGAGCCGGCCTCGCCGAGTTCGCCGACGACCGCGAGGATGTCGGACTGGCCGCTCTCCTGGAGGAAGATCGCCGTCCCGCCCATGGTCGCGAACCACGGCACCGTGATCCCGGTCGAGGCGATCACGCCCGTTACTGCGACCTGTCGAACCGTCCGTCCTCGAGAGATCCGTGCGATGAAGAGGCCGACGAACGGCGTCCACGAGAACCACCAGGCCCAGTAGAAGATGGTCCAGCCGCCGACCCACTCGTCGACACCGGCCCCGGCGCCGTTGCCGGAGCCGGTGTAGAAACTCATCGTGATGAACTCGTTGATGTAGGCCCCGAGCGCCTGGGTCCCCATCGACATGATCTGGGTCGTCGGACCGAGCAGGAACGTCGCGACGGTCACCACCGCGAACAGCGCCATGTTGAAGTAGGAGAGTCGCTGGATCCCCTTTTTGATACCGAGCGACACCGAGATAGTAAAGGCGACGGTGAGCCCGGTGATCACCAGTATCGTCCCGCTGTCGCCGACGGACGCACCGGTCGTCCACTCGATGCCGACGAGGAACTGGCTCCCGACCAGGCCGAGCGTCGTCGCGACGCCGCCGATGGTGGCGAAGACGGCGAGCACGTCGATCGATTTCGCGAGCGGTCCGTCGAGGTTCTCGAGGCCGACCCACGGTGCGATCACCGTCGAGATGCGAAGCGGCGCGTCGTACCGGTAGGCGAAGTACGCGATCGGAAGGGCCATGACGACGTAGGCGGTCCAGGCGGAGATCCCCCAGTGGAAGAAGGTGTACTGGATCGCTCCGACGGCGGCTTCGGGCGACTGCGATTCGGCGCCGACGAACGGCGACGCCGCGTCGTAGTGGAAGATCGCCTCGGCGGGCCCCCAGAATACGATTCCCGCGGCGATCCCCGCGGAGTACAGCATCGCGAAGTATGCGGGGAAGGAAAACTCCGGTCGCTCGTCGTCGCTCCCGAGTTTGATGTTGCCCCACGGGCCGAAGATCAGGAAGCCGACGAAGGCGACGAGGACGAACATCGCCACCAGGTACCACCAGCCGGCGGCGGTCCACAGGAAGTCGTTCGCAGCGGCCATCCGCTCGGACGCGGCGCCGGGCCACAGCACGAACGCCAGCACCGATCCGGCCGCGATGAGGAAGCCGGCCGTGAAGACGGCGACGTCGAGTTCGTCCGCGAACCGCCGCAGGGCCGCGGTCGGATTCGAGCGTCCCATCTGATCACCTCCGTTCTCCGACCCGGCAGAGCCGGTCGGTCGGTCTATCGGTGCGTCGTTCGGTGCTCCAGTTCGTCGTCCTCGGTTCGTCTCGCTCTTTCATGAGTAGCAATGTCTCTCAATTTCGCCGTTCGCTCGGTGGTTCGTCGTTCGTTGCTCGAGCGCGATCCGTTCGCCGCGAACGCCGTTCGCGGCCTACTCGCGGTTGACGTCCTCGACGTCGTACCCCTCGGCTTCGATGCTGTCGATGATCGCGGCGGCGTGTTCGATCCCGCTCGTTTCGATCTGGAAGACGAGGTACGCCTCGCCGACGTTCAGCGATTCGACGGCTCGATCGTGGCGGACGGTCTGGATGTTCGCCCCGTGGTGGGCGATGATTCCCGAGAGCTCGGTCATCTTCCCCGGCATGTCGTCGATCTTCACGCGCAGGCGCAGGATCTGGCCCCGACCGGTGAGCGCGTGGATCAACACCGTCTGCAGCATCGTCATGTCGAGATTGCCGCCACACAGCAGGGGCATGACGGTCTCGCCCGCGACGTCCAGGTCGTCGCCCAGCAGCGCCGCGACCGACGCCGCGGCCGCGCCCTCGACGACCTGCTTCGCCCGCTCGAGCAGGAGCAGGATCGCGCGGGCGATCTGGGAGTCGGAGACGGTGACGACCTCGTCGACGTGGGCCTCGATGAGTCCCAGCGTCAGCTCGGAGATGCCCCCGGTGGCGATCCCGTCGGCGATCGTGTCCACCTCGTCGAGGGTCACGGGAACGCCCTTGTCGAGGCTCTCGTGGACGGTCTCGGCGCCCGTCGCCTGCACGCCGACGACCCGCGTCTCGGGCGAGAGGTGATCGAGTGCGGTCGAGATCCCGCTTATCAGCCCGCCGCCGCCGATCGGGACGATGACGGTGTCGACCTCGGGGAGGTCCTCGTGCATCTCGATTCCCAGGGTTCCCTGGCCGGCGACGATCGCGGGATCGTCGTAGGCGTGGACGAACTCGACGTCGTTGTCCGCGGCGTACTCCTTGGCGTAGGCCATCGCCTCCTGGAAGTCCTGGCCGACGAGTTCGACCGTCGCGCCGTAGCTCCGGGTGGCGTCGATCTTCGCCTGCGGAGCGTGTCTCGGCATGACGATCGTCGAGTCGGCGCCACAGTTCGTCGCTGCCAGTGCGACGCCCTGGGCGTGATTGCCGGCGCTCGCGGCGACGAACTCGTCGGCGCCGTCGGCGACCGCCTGGCTGATCCGGTTGTACGCCCCGCGGGTCTTGAACGAGCCGGTCCACTGGAGGTGTTCCATCTTCAGGTACACCTCGGCGTCGACCAGCTCCTCGAGGGACGTGGATCGCTCGATCGGCGTGCGCTTGACGACCGTCTCGTCGGTCAGGCGTTCGCGCGCCCGCTCGATGTCCTCGTACGCTACCTCGGGTTCGTGTTTCCGTGATTCGGTCATGGTCTGGTATCGACGGCCTACCGGATAATTTTGTCCCGACCGGGGTCGAACAGCGGCTCGTCCCGGACAGTCGCGTCGTAGCTCCGCCCCTCGCAGTCGATCCGGACCGACGTGCCGGCCTCCGCGTACTCGCTCGGCAGGTAGGTGTACGCGATCGACTCGCCGACGCTGTAGCCGTAGTCGCCGGCCTGGACGTAACCGACGGTGTCGCCGTCCTTGGAGACGGGACGGCCGCCGAGCATCACGTCGCTCGAGTCGTCGAGGGTGAGAGGGGCGACCCGGTTGTCGATCCCCTCGTCTTTCGCCTCGACGAGCGCCTCCTTCCCGACGAACTCCGTATCGAGATCGACCGCGAACGGGAGTCCTGCCTCGTAGGGGTTGACGTCCGTGTCGACGTCGGTCCCCCACAGCCGGAACCCCTTCTCGAGGCGCATCGACTCGACCGCCCCGGCGCCCATCGGTCGGACGCCGAGATCCTGACCGGCCTCCCAGAGGGTGTCCCACAGCTTCCCCCCGTACTCCGTGGGCGCCCACAGCTCCCAGCCGAGTTCGCCGACGTAGGAGAGTCGCAGGGCGATCACGGGCACGTCGCCGACGTAGATGCGCTTCCCGCTGAAGTAGGAAAAGTCGCCGTTCGAGAGGTCCGCGTCGGTCGTCCGCTGGAGGAGCAGTCGCGCGTTGGGTCCCCAGAGACCGATCGTGCTCCTCGCGGACTCCTCGACGGTGACCGACACCGTCTCGGGGGCGTGGCTCTCGAGCCAGGAGCCGTGGATTCCCGGCGAGTTCCCCCCGCCGGTGGTCACCACGTACTCCTCGTCGTCGAGGCGGGCGACGGTGAGGTCCGCGAGGATGGTCCCGCCCTCGTTTAACATCGTGGTGTAGCGAACCTGGCCGATCGAGAGGTCCATGTCGTTGCTACAGACCCGCTGGAGGAACGCGCCGGCGTCGCCGCCCTCGACCACGATCGAGCTGAACGTCGTCATATCGAACATCGACACCTTCTCGCGGGTGTGGAGGTGCTCGGCGCCCTCGATCGGGGAGCGGTTGACCCCCTGCCAGCCGTCCTGGTCGGGGATGCGGTCCTCGTACGTCGAGACGAGGTCGGCGTTGGACTCGTACCACTGGGGGACTTCCCAGCCGCCGCTCTGGTAGCACTCCGCACCCAGCTCCTGCTGGCGGTGATAGAACGGACTCGTCCGGAGCCCGCGGCGGTCGGCGGGCTGCCAGCGGGGCTCGACGATGCTGTAGACCTGCTGGTAGCGCATCCCGCCGCGATCCATGAAGTACCCCTTGTTGCCCGCGTGGGGTTCGAACCGATTGACGTGGATCCCGCTCGTGTCGACGGGCCCCGACGGCAGCCGCGGCACGCCGGTCTCCATCCACTCCGCGAGAATCTTGCCGTAGCCGCCCGAGTGGGTCCACCAGATCGCGAGCCCGGTCCAGAGCCCGTCGACTCCCGCGGTCTCGCCGAGCACGGGCATCCCGTCGGGCGTGTAGACGAAGATCCCGTTCTCGGTGGCGTCGAACTCCCTGCCCGCGGTCGCGGGCAGCAGCTCGTCGAACGCCTGCTTCGGCGACTTCTCGCGGTCCGGGTGGGTCGCCTTCGTCCAGTGCTTTTCGGTAAAACTGTGGACAGAGGCCTGGCTCTCCGCCGAGTTCGACCCCATCTCGTCGGGGTCGACCACGAGTTGCTCGTGGTTGTACGAGCCCAGCCCGTACCCCTCGCCGTGGGTCCGGAAGTACAGCGAGTTGTCCTGGTCGCGGCCGACCGGACGGTCCGGCGGCTGGGCCATCGACTCGGTGATCTCCCGATCGCCCGGGATCTCGAGCCCGGTGACGGCGTCGTCGGCCCGTTCGTTGCCCCGCAGCTCCTCGAGGGGCTCGGTGACGACGTACTGGTGTTCGACCGGGGCGATCGGGAGGTCGACCCCCGCCAGCTGTCCGGTCTGGTAGGCCCAGTTGTTCGTCGCGAGCACGCAGCGGTCACACTCGATGCGACCGCGGTCGGTGACGACCGCCTGCACTTCGCCGCCGTCGACCTCGATGTCGGTCACCTCGGTGTGGCCAAAAAACGACGCCGGCGTCGTCTCGAGGTACCACTGGAGCGCGTCGGTGCCGGCGACCTGGCCGTCGGTCGGCGAGTAGTAGCCGCCGAGGATCTCCTCTTCGTCGACCAGCGGCAGGTAGTCCGCGACTTCGGCGGGCTCGAGCAGCTCCGGCTCGGGGAGACCGTACGACTTCGCCCATTCGACCCGGCGTTGCAGGAAGTCCATGCGTTCCTCGGAGCGAGCGAGCTCGATCCCGCCAGTCTCGTTGTAGACGCCGGCCTCCTTCAGCAGTCGGGTCGTGTAGTGGGCGGTCTTCGTCTGGAGCTTCGACGGCGAGGTCTGGAACATGATCCCCGGTGCGTGGGTCGAGGAGCCGCCGGTCACCGGGAGCGGTCCCTTGTCGAGGACGACGACGTCGTCGGCGCCGAGTTCGGTCAGGTGGTAAGCGACGCTGCACCCGACCGCCCCGGCGCCGACGATCACCGTCTCGGCGCTCGAAGGTGGGCTGTCTGTGCTCATATACCACACCGTGGTACAGTGGGTATCATAAGTGCATCGGTGAGGGGGTCGAACGCGGCGCACGGTTCGGGCGCCGTGTGCCGATTACGGGGAACGGTACGGAAGTCTCGTTCGGCGTCCACAACCGGCATTCTGGCTGACATATGGTGCGATCCGGCAGTCGGGCGATCGAGGTCGTCACGTGTTCCACCCGCGCCTACGGGAGCGAAACGGGGACGTCCGCCTGGAGGCTCGCGGCCTTCACCGTGTTGTAGAGCAACATCGCGATCGTCATCGGGCCGACACCGCCGGGGACGGGCGTGATCGCATCGGCTTTCGCTTTCGCGCTCTCGAAGGCGACGTCGCCGACGAGTTCGTACCCCTTCTCGGTGTCCGAATCAACGCGGTTGACGCCGACGTCGATCACGACCGCGCCCTCGCCGATCATCGAGCCGTCGATCAGTTCGGGGTAGCCGGCGGCCGCGATCACGATGTCGGCCTCCCGGGTCTTCTCGCCGAGATCGGCCGTTCTCGAGTGACAGACCGTTGTCGTCGCGTTCCCGCCGTCGGCCTTCTGAATCAGCAGGTTCGCCATCGGCTTGCCGACGATGTTCGATCGGCCGACGACGACGGCGTCTTTCCCCTCGGTGTCGACGTCGGCCGCCGCCAGCAGCCGCTGGATGCCGTGGGGCGTACACGGCTTGAATCGGGGCTCGCCGGCGACCAACAGGCCGGCGTTCTCTGGGTGGAAGCCGTCGACGTCCTTCGTCGGCTCGATCCGCTCGAGGACCGCCCGGTCGTCGACGTGATTCGGAAGCGGTAGCTGGACGAGAATACCGTGTACCGCCGGGTCGACGTTCAGCTCGTCGATCCGCTCGAGCAGCGCGTCTGTCGATTCGGTCGGATCCAGTTCCGTGTGAACGCTCTCGATCCCGAGTTCCGCACACGCCCGGCGTTTCATCGAGACGTACGTCTCGCTCGCGCCGTCGTCGCTCATCAGCACCGTCGCCAGCCCCGGCGTCACGCCGGCCGACTCGAGCGTCTCGACGCAGGGCTCCAGTTCCGATCTGATACCGTCGGCGACCTCGTTTCCGTCGATGATCCGTGTCATAGTGGGTTTTCGCTGCGACCGCCGGCGTCCGCACGACCCGCGAGTGACCGCGACGTCGCTCCGCGAGGCGTCGACCACCGGCTGCAGCGCTATCGGTTGCTCGCCCGGGTGGACAATGAATCCCGGGGGCGATGTTCGACGTTTCATCCTCGAGACAACTTCTGAACTGGGATTCGCGAACTCTCGACGGAGGGATAAACACCACAAGTATTCCACCTGCACCTACTTTGAGATCGACTGTCAACGTCGAGGTGACACCTGTTGAGGGGTGTCGCTGCCATACGAAGGGAGGTGTGTCGTTCTTCCACGCCTCCACTCCCATAGCATCGGTCCGGTGGCGTACGGTTCAGTTCCGGGCCGTTTCGGATCGCGCTGTGTCGAGCGGGTCGCACTCGAGATTTTAGAGACGCCACTACGCATCGATAGCGGGTCAAAAACCGCTCGAGGCCGGAGCTACAGCAGCGGGTCGTCCCGCACCGTCGCCGCGTAGCGTTCGCCCTCGTGGAGGATCTCGACCTCGGTGCCGGGCTCTGCGTACTCCGGCGGGAGGTAGGCGTAGGCGACGCAGGCGCCGACGGTGTAGCCGTACTCGGCGCTGTGGACGTACCCTAACGATTCGTCGCCGTCGAGGACGGGTCGGTTCTTGAAGACGACGGCGTCCTCGTCCTCGAGGGTCAGACAGGCCACCTTGTGATCGATCCGTTCGCCCTCGGCGGCCTCGACGACCGCCTCCTTCCCGATGAACTCGGTCTCGAGGTCGACGGCGAAGCTCAACCCGGCCTCGTAGGGGTTGTGCTCGGTGTGGAGGTCCTCCCCCCACAGCCGGAACCCCTTCTCGAGGCGAAGCGAGTCGAGCGCGCCGTTGCCGTACGGCCGGAGGTCGTGGTCCTGGCCGGCCTCCCAGAGGTGCTCCCAGAGCTGCTCGCCGTACTCGCTTGGCGTGTACAGCTCCCAGCCGAGTTCGCCCGCGTAGGAGAGACGCAGCGCCCGCACCGGGACGTTCTTCACGAACAGCTCCTGGGTGGTGTAGAACGGGAACGCCTCGTCGGAGAGGTCCGCTCGCGTCACCTCGCTCAACACGTCGCGGGCGTTCGGCCCCGTGAGGACGAACGAGGTGAGTTCGGAGGTGACCTCCCGGACCGTGACGTCCTCGGGGGCGTGGTTCTCGACCCAGGCGACGTGGTTCTGGCCGACCTCTCGGCCGGTGGTGAGCACGAGGTAGCGGTCCTCGTCGGTCCGGGTGACGGTGACGTCGGCGCGGACGCCGCCCTCCTCGTTGCACAGGAGGGTGTACCGGATCTGGCCGACGTCGATGTCCATGTCGTTGGTACAGAGGTACTGGAGGAACTCGTCGGCACCCTGTCCGCTGACCTCCAGCTTGTTGAACGAGGTCATGTCGTGGATCCCGACCTCGTTGCGGACGTGCAGGGACTCGGCGCCCTCGATGGGCGACCAGTACTTCGCCTCCCAGCCGTCCCGCTCGGGGATGTCCTCGCCGTAGCGCGCCAGCAGGTCGGCGTTGGAGTCGAACCACTGGGCTTCCTCCCAGCCGGCCTCGGCCCACAGCTCGGCGTCGAGTTCCTGAAGCTTGTGGTACACCGAGCTACGGCGGATGTCCCGCTGGTGGTCCGTCCAGGTCCACTTGGGGTGGACGATGTTGTAGACGATCCGGTACTCCTCGCCGCCGATGTCGCGGGCGAAGTCCCAACTCCCCTCGTGGGGCTGGAACCGGTTGACGTTACAGTGCGAGAGGTCGATCCGTCCGTCGGAGAGCTTCGGCGCGCCGGTCTCCATCCACTCGGCCAGCGCTCGTCCCGCGCCGCCGGCGTGGGTGACCCAGATGGCCGCGGCGGTCCAGAGCCCGTCGTACTCCCGGACGGGGCCCATCACGGGGAGGCCGTTGGGTGACTCCGCGAACATTCCGTTGTACTTGTGCTCGAGTTCTTTACCCTCCGTGGCGGGCAACAGTTCGTCGCTGGCCTGGCGGGGCGCCTTGTCCGGGCGGTCGGGGTGGGTCGCGTTGTTCAGGTGGTAGTCGGAGAACTCGTGGATCGACCCCTGCTCGCCGCCCTCCTCGTTGCCGCCCAGCTCCTGGGGGTCGGGGACGAGCGGTTCGTGGTTGTACGAGCCGATCCCGTAGGCGTCGCCGTGGGTTCGGAAGTACAGGGCGTTGTCCTGGTCCCGGAGGATCGGCCGGTCAGGGTCCGCGAGCAGGCGGTCGGCCTTCTCGCCGGAGACCTCGCGGTAGTTCTCGTAGACCGGGTCCTTGGTGACGTCCTGATCGCCCGAGAGCTCCTCGAGGGGCTCGGTGATCGTATACTGGTGTTCGACCGGCGTCACGGGTAGGTGGACGCCGAGCTGCTCGCCCAGCTGGCGCGCCCAGATGTTCGTCGCGATCACGACCTCGTCACACTCGATTTCGCCGTGTTCGGTGACGACGGCCTGCACCTCGCCGTCCTCGACCGCGACATCCTCGGTGCGGGTGTGGGGGACGAACCTCGCGCCCCGGTCCATCGACGCCCTCGCCAGCGCGGCGCAGGCCTTGACGCCCGACACCTGGCCGTCGGTCGGCGAGTAGTAGCCGCCCTGGATGACGTCGCTGTCGACCAGGGGGAGCTTCTCCTCGACCTCCTCCGGCGAGAGGAGCTGTGGGTCCGGAACGCCCCAGGCGGTGCCGTGTTCGACCCGGCGCTGGAGGAAGTCCATCCGCTCGTCGGTCCGGGCGACCTCGATCCCGCCCGTCTCGCTGTAGAGCTGGTTGCCGTCCTCGTCCTCGAGCCGCGAGTACAGCTTGCGGCTGTAGTTCGCGAACTTCGTGAGGACCTTCTCCTCGGCGGTCTGGAACATGATCCCCGGCGCGTGACTCGACGAGCCTCCCGTGGTCGGAAGCGGCCCCTGGTCGACGACGACGACGTCCTCGCGCCCGAACTCGGTCAGGTGGTACGCCGTGCTACAGCCGACGATTCCGGCGCCGACGATGACGGTGTCAGCCTCGGCCGGCAGGCTGTCATGCGTATTCATAACTCGCATCGATATCCCGGCAGGGGCCAAATATAGTTATCGACGACCGTACGAACCAGTACGGAAACTGAGAGGTAGTGTTTCGAGCGTGGAAACGACGCCTCGGTAACCGATCCCTATCGCTCCCGAACTCCGCAGGTTCCCGCTCACACGCGGGCCGTTCGAAACGGGCTATATGAAGGGATGGAGTATTCCCCACTCAGTATTACCCCGATCGGAACCCAAGCGTAGACAAATCATGAGGATCGGTGACTCGGTTGAGACACTCTCGCAAATAGTAGACCGGTACGAGGCGGACGGCGGCGTAATCCGGCAGGTCGACGCGACGATCTCCGGCCGGGCGGACGCCGCCGGCCCGAGCGTCTCGGTCGACGTCGTCGTCCCGCTGTGTGAGACGACGGCGTCCGAATCGGAATCCGGAATGGCTCCCGAAGCGGCACGCCTGAACGACGACGGCGGCCTCCGCCTCGAGTTCGCCCCGTCGACGCTGCCCGCAATCGCCGAGTACGCGCCGGACGGCGTCGCTGTCACCAGAGATCGGGCTCGCGTGACCGCCGACGGCGACGTCGTCGTGACGTTCGCGATCGGCTTCGAGGAGGAGCCGGCTCGAGACGAGACGTCGGCGAGTTCGGCGGGCGAACCGGATGCCGGAACGGAACCGAGCGAAACCGAGCGGCCGCTCGAGACGGACGAATCCCTCGACGAGGACGGAGTCGATCCGGCGTCGACGGACGCCCGATCCGGGGACGAATCCGAGACGGCGTCCGCGATCGGGATCGATCCCGAAATCGTCCGCGCCCTCGAGGACGCGCGCAACGAGGAGCTGCCGCCGTACGACGACGTCGAGTACCTGCGGTGTCTGTACGAGTCCTTCGAGACGTTCGCGGCGATGGCCGACGTCCTCGAGATGGACGTCGCCGCCGAGACCGTCCGCCGGTACATGATCGACGCCGGCGTCCACGATCCCGTCTCCTACGACGTGGCCGACGCGGAGGAGACCGCGGAGCGGGCGGGATCAGTCGTCGACTCGAGCGAGCAGTCACCTGCCGACGGCTCGGAATCGCCCGCGGACGACGCGGATGCGGACGCCGACTCGGAGTCGGAGCCGGACCTCGCTCACCCCGACGGGACCGGCGATCCGGTCGACGCAGTTCCGGAGGAACGACTCGTCGCGGACGGGATTGGCCTTCCGGACGGCGTCGAGGTCGAGGGATTGATCGACGCGATCGAGTCCTCGATGACGCTGTACGACGTCTCCCGGGCGCTCGAGTTCGAGCGCGACCGGACGCGAGACCTGCTGGAACGGCTCGACCTGATCGATCTCGTCGTCAGGCGGGTCTACGCTTCCAGGACTCCCGAACGGGGGCCGTCGCGGGAGGAAATCGCCGAACGAATCCGGGGCAGCGATCGCCGCCAGTCCGAACAGCACACGACGGGCACGGGCTCCGATGGGTCCGTCGATCGGCAATCGGCCGCCCCGTAGACCGCCCGTCGACCGCCGCCGATCCGCGACGCCGTCGACCGATCCCTGGCCTCGCCCGTTTTCTCGGACGTAACGATCGCCGACCCGTCCGTCCGCCCGCGGTTTTCGACCCCCGGAACGGCGGATCGGTTCGCCGCTCGACTCTCGGGGGTATATATTGGTGTTCAATAGCACGGGTGAACGACTTTCAGTATCTCTTGTGTTGGTGATACCGTATGACACAGCGGGAGAGCTCACGAGCCACGGCGGTGAGTGAGAACGGTACGGACGAGTCGAACGCGCCGTCGGCCACGCGGCTTACCGATCCCGGACCCTTCGAGGCGGAGAAGGAGACGGTCTTCGGCCGGCACTGGATCTACGCCGGCCACGCCGACGCCATCGCCGACCCGGGCCAGTTCTTCACCCGGACCGTCGGCGACCGACAGCTGATCGTCGTCCGCGGAACGGACGGCGAGGTCAAGGCGTTCGACAACGTCTGCGCCCACCGCGGCTCCAAGATGGTCGAGGACACGCCGATGACCGATCCCGGCGGCGGGAACCGGATCCAGTGTCCCTACCACCTCTGGACGTACGACCTCGACGGCGACCTCCGGAGCACGCCCAAGAGCTTCGAGGACGCGAGCCTGAACCCCGACCTCGAGAACGAGGACGTCCAGGAGTTCGACTGCGAGACCAACGGCCTGAACGACGTTCGCGTCGACGGCATCGGCCCGCTGCTGTTCGTGAACCTGAGCGACGATCCGCCGGCGCTGTCCGAGCGGGCCGGCGTGATGACGGATCGGCTCGAGTCGCTGTCCCTCGAGGGGTACGAACACGGCCGACGGATCGTCGAGGAGGTCGAGTGCAACTGGAAGACGGTCGCGGGCGCCGCCCTCGAGCGTCTCCGCCGCGGGGACCGACTCGCGGGGCTCGAGCCGTCGGACGCCGCCCTCGAGACCGACGACCGCCACTGGCTCGTCCGATCGGCTCGAGACGGGGACCGTGAGGCGCAGGTTCACTACCTGTGGCCGACCCTCACGGTCGAAGTGTACGACGACGTCGACGGCTACGGGACCTGTCTCATCGACCCGATCGACGACGATCGGTGTCAGCTGATCGCCGACTACTACGTCCGGGACGGCGACCCCGACGAGAAAGAGCGCGACCGGATCCGAGCCAGTCGGCGACGGCGCGCGGAGCTGATCGAACTGGCTCGGCGCCGTCGGGACGAACACGAGCCCTCCGCGCAGGCTCGGCTCGAGCCGGACGAGACCGTCCGGAGTCTCCACCAGCTCGTAACGGGAGGTGACGCCGACCGATGAGCGCGCAACGACAGGTCGCGTACGCCGCGAGCTGCCCCGACTGCGACGTCGATATACGCAGCGACGAGCCGAACGAGATCGTCGAGTTCTACCGCCGCCACTCGAGCGTTACGGGCCACGACGTGGCGTTCACGCGAATCGGGCCCGACCTCACCGACGCGGTGACCGAGGACGACCTCAAGGAGGTGTACACGCTCGAGGACGTCGTGGCCCAGCTCGAGGCGGAGTACGAGAACGGCGTGCCGATCGGCGCCGTCGCGGCGGCGATGAGCGAGCAGGGGCTGTCGATCGGCGAGACCCTCGAGAAAATCCACGAGATCCGGATGGGCGGCGGGCTGTACGAACCGCAGGACGACCACTTGCGTGCGTTCTGATCGGAGCGTCGTCGCGATCGACGACACGCCCGTTTCCGTATCCTCCCGCCGTCGGCGAACGCTCGTCCTCCGCCGCGAAAGCGACCGTACGGACGGGTTCTTCTCGGCTGCAATCGCGACTCCCGAGCCGGTAGCCGCCCGACTCGGCGAGCGATGTCGGGCGACTCGAGTCTGGAGCGACCCCGCTGCCGGCGCGTCGGAAACCACCCGCCATATAAATGGGCGCTATATACCTCGTTAACTTCTTTCATGAACTCGATCATCATAGAGAGTGTATGACACAGTGGGAGCACGCGCGGACGAAGCCAGTCAGCCCGGATATCACGGAGAAGTCGAACGCGCTGCCGGCGAAGTACTTCACCGAGCCCGAGACCTTCGAGATGGAGAAGGACAAGGTCTTCGGGCGGTACTGGGTGTACGCCGGCCACGCCAACTGTATCGACGAGCCGGGACAGTTCTTCACCCGGAGCGTCGGCGGTCGCGACCTCGTCGTCGTCCGCGGGAAGGACGGCGACGTCGAGGCCTTCGAGAACTTCTCGGCGCGAACGGGGTCGCCGGTGGTCGAGGAGACGTCGATGACGGATCCCGGCCGCGTCGACCCGGCCGAGTTCGAACGCGCAGAGTCGGTCCGCGTCGACAGCATCGGGCCGCTTTACTTCGTCAACCTGAGCGACGATCCGCCGTCGCTGGCGGAGCAGGCCGGCGTGTTGAAGGAGCGACTCGAGTCGCTGCCCCTCGAGGAGTACGAGCACGGCTGTCGGGTCGTCTCGGAGGTCGAGTGTAACTGGAAGGTGTTCGCGGGCAACTACTCCGAGTGCGACCACTGCCAGGCCAACCACCAGGACTGGATCACGGGCATCGAACTCGCCGACTCCGAACTCGAGGTCAACGACTACCACTGGGTGCTCCACTACACCCACGACGAGGACATCGAGGACGACCTCCGCATCCACGACGAGCGCGAGGCGCAGTTCCACTACTTCTGGCCGAACTTCACGGTCAATATGTACGGCACCGCCGACGGCTACGGCACCTACATCATCGATCCGATCGACACCGGCCGGTTCCGGCTGATCGCGGACTACTACTTCCGGGACGGCGACCTCACCGAGGAGGAACGGGAGTTCGTCCGCACGAGCCGCCAGCTCCAGGAGGAGGACTTCGAACTCGTCGAGCGCCAGTGGGCGGGACTGAAGACCGGCGCGCTCGCGCAGGCCCAGCTCGGCCCGAACGAACACACCGTCCACAAGCTCCACCGGCTCGCACAGGAAGCGTACGACGCCTGATTCTCGAGGACTGACTCGCCTACGCGTCGACGGCGTCGGCTCGACGGTGGAGCCAGACCGCACAGGCGATCGTCACGAGCCCGGCGACGGCGGCGATCCCGAACGCGACCCGGTACCCCGTCACCGTGTACACCCGGACGCCGCCGACGAACTCGCCGGTCCAGTAGGCGTCGAGCACCCACCCCATCAGCGTCGGGAAGGCGGCGGCCCCGAAGAACGAGGCGCCGTTGATCGCCCCCAGCGAAATCCCGCTCGCCCGGCTCGAGTGGCGCTCCTTGATCAGGGGGTAGGTGAGGACGAACGTTCCCAGCAACGCGCCGGCCACGAAGAACACCGCTCCGACGACCGCCAGCGGCGGATCGCCGACGAGCGCGAGCAACGCGAGCGCGCCGGTGTAGACGAGCCCGCCGCCGAGGACGAACTCGGTTCGGCGCTCGAGGCGATCGGAGAGCCAGCCGAACGCGGGCGGACCGACCGCGCTCCCGACGCCGCCGAGCAGCGTACACAGCGACGCCACGGTCACCGAGGTGTCGTACACCTGCACGACGTAGGGGATCCCCCAGAGGCCGAACAGCGTGAGGTTCACCCCGCCCGTACAGAACAGCAGGACGCTGACGACCCACGTCCACCGGTCGCGGAGGACGGTTCCACCGTGGGTCCGGATCTCCCCCAGCGTGAGTCGGGACTGCTCGGGAACCCCCTCGATCGGTTCGAACCCCGCGCGTTCCGGCGAGTCCCGGACGACGAGCGCCGTCACCGCGGCGGCGACCAGTCCGACGGCCGCGAGCGTCGACAGCGAGGTTCGCCAGCCGGTCGCGTCCACCAGCACGGCCAGCGGCGTCGTCGCGAGCACGCCGCCGACGCCGCCGACGGCGAAGCTCAGCCCGTTCATCGTGCCGAACTCGTCGACACGGTACCAGCTTGCGCAGAACCGCAGCATGCAAACGAAGATCACGCTACCGCCGAGTCCGATCACCAGCCGACCGCCCAGCGCGGACGAGTACCCCTCCGCGAGCGCGAACCAGAGCGCACCAATGTTCATCGTCACCGCCCCGACCGCCGCCGTCCGCCGGGGACCGATCCGGTCGACGAGGACGCCCGTCGGCAGCTGCATCACGGCGTAGACGAAGAAGAACGCGGCGTGGAGCGTGCCGAGTTGACCTCCGGTCGTTCGAAACGCCGCCATCAGGTCGTCGGCGAGCACGGCCGTCGAGAGCCGGTAGACGTTGACCAGCAGGAAGGAGACGGCCAGAACCCCCCACAGCAGCCAGCGACGCTTCGTCGGCGACGACCAGTAGCCCATACTGGGTGTCTCGAGTGCGGCGTCAAAGCGTTTGATATCCCGGACGCTCGAACGGCGATCCGTCGCGGCCCTTCCCATAGTACCCCGGACCGAGGCGTCGTTCCCGCCGACACGGATACCGGCGATCGCTTCGATCGGCTCCAATAAGTGATTGCTCGCTGACCGGTCGTGTTTTCGGAACCACTCCCGGTCGAGGGGATTTACGGCCATATGAATGTATATCCGCGGACAGTCTAGCCGACGACCGTGCCGCTGAACTCGGCGACCGCCTGGACGTCGACGAGCGATCCCGCTCGAGCGCGCTGGACCGATCGAGAAAACGGGCGCACGCCTCGAGCGCGCCTGTCTCACTTCGAGCGGGCCGATTCGACCGCAGCGACGAACTCGGCGGCCGTCTCGCGGACCCGGTCCATGTCGTCGTCCGCGATCGCGTCGTCGTCGACGATCGCGCTGCCGACGCCGACGGCGAACGCTCCCGCGTCGAAAAACGACGCGACGTTGTCGGCGGAGACGCCGCCAGTCGGCACGACGCGAACGTCCCCGAGCGGGCCCTGCAGCGCGCCGACGTGGTCGGGGCCGACGGTCGTCGCCGGAAACATTTTCAAAATGTCGGCTCCCGCCTCGATCGCCGTCACTGCCTCCGTCGGGGTCGTGACGCCGGGAATCGGGACGACCCCGTGGCGGTTGCATGTTCGGATCACGT
>NZ_JBLRWX010000021.1:0-40114 GCF_047921035.1 Natronococcus sp. | reverse complement strand
GGCGGTGGCCTCGAGCGCGACCAGTCCCTGGGTCTCGACCCGGCTCGGGAAGACGAACGCGTCGAGCGCCGAGTAAAACGCCGGCAGCTCCTCGCGATCGAGGAAGCCGAGAAAGCGGACGTCGGCGCCCGCTTCGGCCGCCCGCCGTTCCAGCCCCTCGCGGGCGGGACCGTCGCCGGCCAGCGCGAGGGTACAGTCGGTGCCCGCGACGGCGTCGATCACCTCCTCGAGGTTCTTCTCGGGGCCGTGGCGGCCGGTGTATCCGAGCAGCGGTCCGTCGGGAAGTCCGTAGCGCTCGCGGAATGGGTCGGGATCGATCGGCCGGAAGCGGTCGGTGTCGATCCCGTTCGAGACGACGGTCGCCTCGACGTCGGCGCCGACCGACTCGAGGAGGTGTCGCCGGGCGAACGACGTCGGGACGACGACCCGATCGGCGCGCGCGAAGAAGGCCCGTTCGTAGGCGCGACAGAGCCGTCGTCCCGGCTCGACCAGCGAGTCGGCAACCAGGTCCGGGAGGCGGCCCTCGAGAATCGTGTGGTAGGAGGCGACGACCGGAACGTCGTTCGCTCGAGCGAAGCGCAGGCCCGCGACCCCGAGAGTGAAGGGGGTGTGGACGTGGACGACGTCCGGGACGCCGAGGTCGTCGGGCGGCGTCGGCAACCCGAGCCGATATCGGGGGTACAGCGGCGCTTCGACGCTCGGCACCGCGTACTCGCCGTCGCCGGGTTCGTAGCCGTCCGCCTCGGGAAACACGACCTCCATCGACGCCCGGCGGCGGTTCCACCGTTCGCGCCAGAGCGAGATGGTGTAGGTGACGCCGTTTACCGTCGGCAGGTAGAGATCCGTGAACGCCGCGACCGTCTCGACCATCGGCCCTCACTTTCTCGACCGTCGGTATAGTGATTCTGACCGACTATCGCTCGACCGAGAACGTCACGCCGTGGTCCGACAGCAGCGATCGCATCCGCCGCACGCCGCCGTCGGTGTCCCACCCCTCGGCGGTGTAGTGTCTGTACGGATGGCGAAGCCAGGAGTACTCGCGGTGGGCGAACACCTCGATCCCCTCGACGCCGTTCCTGAAGAGGGCGACGTGGAGCTGTCGGCTCGAGAGCGGCGACCGTCGCCGCACCCAGCTGCCGGCCGACAGGCGACCGTCGCGGTGAACTTTCAGCGAGGCGACGGGCTCGGGGGCGAACGACATTTCCTCGAGGTCAGACCGGAACGACGAGAGGCTTCGGTCGACGGTGCCGACGTACTCGTCGGGGTGTTGGATACAGGTCGCGAACCCGCCAAGGGGCTCCTTGATGCGGTGAAGCGCCGGGAGGACGCGGCGGCGGACGCGGGTCGTCAGGTCGATCGGTTCACGGGGGTCGTCGGTCGATGCCACGCTCTCAGGTATCGAGTGCGGGAGCAAAGCCCTTGCGGGTCCCCGTGTCCGCACGGCTCTTGGACCCGGGTCGAAGTACGCGATCGCGCTTCGATGGGTCGATCAGAGGTCCTGCAGCCGGATTCCGTCCTCGACCAGCCGGGCGTTTCGCTCCCGTTCCAAGTGCTCGCCGAGGTCGTCGTGTTCGTACAGCTGGGCGACGACGTCGGCGTACAGCGTTCGCCACGCGATCGCGTAGATCGGTGACTGGCCCCACGCCCGCAGCTCCGGAACCAACTCGTCGTAGGTCTGGTACCGGTCCTCGAAGCGCTCGATCGCCTCGAGGATCCGACCGGCTGCCTCGCGCTCGTCTTCGGACTCCTCGATCACGCGGTTGAGCTGTTGCTCCCAGCCGCCGACCGCCTCCTGCATGTCGGTCGCGGCGGTGGCGTCGTCCTCGGGCAGTCGATCGAGCAGCGGTTCCGGAACGCCGAGTGAGATCTCGTCCATGGTCGGGGGTACGAACGGATCCGGTATGAAACCACTAGCCGCCCTCGCGGTGCGGTCGCTCGGCGAGCCACGACGGCCAATTCTATATCGCTCATAGCGATTTATTGCCTGGCGGGCCGCCCGCTCGAGGCGCGGACCCTACACTACTCCCTCGCTCGAGTTGTTCAGCTGGTATCGAACTCGAGAGCCGTTCGATACCGACCGACCGGAATCGTATGTGTGGACGTCGGCCGTTCCCCGTCGATATAGTAACAACTGCAACGATTTACACACTGATCGCACAGCAGTCGTGCGATCAGGTGTGCATTGACTTGCAGTGGCTACTATAGCTGTAACTGCAGGACTGGAGCGGACTCGAGTCGTACGGTTTGCTGTACCGATGGACCGATTGGACCGCACGACGGTCGCGGTCCCACCGGAACTGACGTACAGCAGTATCAGTGCGGCCGACGGAGTCGACGCGAAGCGAGCTGTCGGTCCCGGTCCGGGCGAAATCATGACGCATCTCGAGTCGAACTGCGCTGTGCGCGCGGACGTCCCGAGGGGTCCGGTTTCCGGCCGGTAACCGCCCCGGATCGAGCGACCAAACGGCTGTCCCGTCACGCGGCCTCTCCCGACGGCTCTGCTCGAGCGCTCCACTCGGTATCCGGTTTCCGCCTTCGGTCTCCCTATCGAACCCTCGCCACGTACCGCTTCGGTCGCTGCTCGAGCGCCGCGCGGGTGCACTCAAGGTGCCGGGCCACAGAGGAGTCGTGACGACCGTTCGGATCCGGTCGAGTGATCGTCGGTCGGCAACCTCTCCGTATATCCTATACAACGATACGGAACTCCGTGTTCCGCTTTCCGTATCGACAACGTGTGGGTTCGTGTACCGTCGCGCGTTCTTAAGGGGGTTGCAGTACTGCAGTCCGCACGTATATCCGTCTCCGACGACAACGGGTCTGGTAGTACCCTTGCTCCCGAACAGTTACGCCCGCTTCGGGTTCGAAACGGGTTTCGCGGGTTCGGATAGCGGACGTGACCCGGAGACCCCGCCGGGCCGTTCTCTCCCATCGCGAAACCGAAGCAGAGACGACCATCGAGTACCAACCGTAGGCCAATGAGCGAGTCAGGACAGCACTCTCCCGAACCCGCACAGCTGCTCCTGGTCGAGGACAATCCGGGTGACGTTCGTCTCACTCGAGAGGCGTTCAAGCAGGGCCGGATCGACAACGACCTGCACACCGTCTCGGACGGCAGCGACGCGTTGGATTTTCTCCACCAGCGAGACGAGTACGAGGACGCCCCGCGACCCGATCTCATCTTACTCGATCTCAACCTTCCCCGCAAGGACGGCGAGGAGGTACTCGCGGAGCTCAAGGACGACCCCCAGCTCCAGTCGATCCCGGTGATCGTCCTGACGAGTTCCCGAGCCGAGGAGGACATCGCCCGATCCTACGAACTCCACGCGAACGCCTACCTGACGAAGCCAGTCGACCCCGACGAGTTTATCGAGACCGTCCGCGCGTTCGAGAAGTTCTGGTTCTCGGTGGTCCGACTGCCCCCTGAGGAGGACGTTCAATGAACGACACCGTCTCCGGAGCCGGCGACGACGTCGACGAGGTCGGTGGGACGCTCGAGTTACTGCTGATCGAGGACAACCCCGGCGACGCCCGCTTGATCCAGGAGATGCTCCGGGACGCGACCGAACTCACCCAGCGGGTCAATCCCGACGAGTCGACGAACGAGGCGCCGACGGTGATCCACGAGGACCGCCTCGAGGCGGGGCTCGAGACGCTGTCGTCGTCGCCGCCGGATCTCGTCCTCCTCGATCTGAACCTTCCGGACAGTCGCGGGCTCGACACCCTCGAGACGGTCAGCGACGTCGCCGACGAGGCGCCGATCGTCGTCTTCACCGGCGTCAGCGACCAGGAGGTCGGCGTCCAGGCGATTCAAAGTGGCGCCCAGGACTTCCTCGTCAAGGACGAGGTCACCGACGAGTTGCTGATCCGGACGATCCACCACGCGATCGAGCGGGCCCACCAGGAACGACAGCGCCGGCGCCAGCGCGAGCAGCTCGAGGCGCTCAACCGCCTCAACCGGATCGGTCACGACATCACCCACGCGGTGATCACGACCGAGACCCGCGCGGAGCTCGAACAGCAGGTCTGTGACCGGCTCGTCGAGTCGGACGGCTACCGGTTCGCCTGGCTCGGCAGCGTCAACCCCGGAAGCGATCGGATCGAGCCGACCGCGGCCGCCGGCGCCGAGGACGGCTACCTCGAGGAGATCGAGGTCACCGCCGATCCGGACGACGAGCGAGGGCAGGGGCCGTCCGGGACGGCGATCCGGACCGGTGAGGTCCAGATCGCCCAGGACACCCGGACCGACGAGACGTTCGGTCCCTGGCGCGACGCCGCGAGCGACCGGGGGTACCGTTCGTCGGTGTCGATCCCGATCGTCCACGAGGATCTCGTCTACGGCGTGTTGAACGTCTACTCGGAGTCGACCCGATCGTTTACCGACGCCGAGACGACGATCCTCTCGCGGATCGGCGACGTCATCGCCCACGCGATCACCGCCATCGAGCGCAAGGACGCGCTGGTCAGCGACGCCGTCATCGAACTCGAGTTCCGGATCGAGGAGATGGCCCCCGAACTGATCGCCCTCTCGACGGCCGAGTCGTGTACGATCCGGTTCGACCGGATGATCCACGGCGACGAGACGCTGCTGGTCTACGGCTCCGCGACCGACCTCGACCAGGAGACGTTCCTCGAGACGATCGAGGAAACCGACGGCCTCGGCGAGACGCGGGTCCTCTCGGCTCGGAAGGACTACTTCGAGTTCGAACTCGTCGCCCCGGCCGCCGTGTCGCTGTTCGAGACGATCGCGACCCACGGCGGCCGGGTCGCCTCCGCGACGATCGCCGACGGGGAGTTCCGGTTCGTCGTCGAACTGCCCCGAGGTCGGGACACCCGACAGATGATCGAACTGCTCAAAGAACAGCGCTCGGACGTCACCTACCTCGCCCAGCGCACCACCGAGCGGAGCGACCGTTCGGAGTCGGGCTCGGAGTCGGTCCTCGAGAGCGACCTCACGGAGAAACAGCGGGCCGCCCTCGAGACGGCCTACTTCGCGGGGTATTTCGACTGGCCCCGCGAGAGCACCGGCGAGGAGATCGCCGACCGACTCGGAATTTCGCCCGCGACGTTCAACCAGCACCTGCGGACCTCGGAACGGAAGTTCTTCGACTCGGTACTCGGGGAGTGATCGGTCGACCGTCGGACCGCTCCCGTATAGCCTGACGCCTTCGTAAGCAAATGGGTACAGTTATCCGGGTCGAACCTCCATCACGAGGTGAGTGTCGCTATGAGAACCCATCACGGGGGTGAACGCCGACGATGAACAGAACCGAACGGGTGTTCGGAGAAACGACGACGCTGCTGGGTGCGGTCCGTCACTCGGTAACGTCGGAGGACTTCCCCGACCGAAGCGTCCGCGATACCCTCCTCGTCGGGCTCGTGTACGTGGCGGTGTTCCTGTTGCTTCCGTTCGCGATCGGCGCCGACCTGGTCAATCTGTTCTCCCACTGGTAACGGATCTCCGCCCCGTCTCCGCGGGCGCGGCTACGTCGCGTCCACCTCGAGCCCGACCGCCTCCGCGAGTAGTTCGTGCGATCGGACCACGGCGTCGTGATCCTCGATAAGATTCTGAACGATCACGTCGTCGACGCCGACGCGGTCGGTCAGTTCCTCGAGCAGGTCCCGCATCGTCTCGGGACTGCCCGAGATCGCACGCGGCCACTCGCCGTCCGGAAGCGGGTTCGGCGTCGGCTCGGGAACGCCGCCGAGTTCGTCGACCGCTTCCTCGACCGGCGGCAGCGAGCCGACGACGCCGCGCTGCATCCGTTTGTAGGATGCCTCGGCGGTCGCCCGGAGGCGGGCCGCCTCCTCGTCAGTTTCCGCACAGACGGCGTTCACCGCGAGCATCCCCGTCGGCTCGTCGGGACCGGCGCCGAACGCGGAAGGTTCGAAGTGCTCCCGGTAGGTCTCGAGGGCGCGTTCGGCGAGCTGTGGGCGGATAAACGCCGCGAAGCAGTACCGCAGCCCGAGCTCCCCGGCGATCTCGGCGCTCGAGGGGCTCGAGCCCAGCACCCAGATCTCGGGGACGCCGTCGGCCGAACGCGGAAGCTGAATGTCGGCGTAAGGGTGGCCCGCCTCGAAGCCGTCGTAGAGGTGGCTCGCGGCGGCCTCGATCTTCTCGGCGTGATCCTGATCGGGATTGCGCTTGCGTCGCTCGGTCCCCAGCGCGCGGTCGACTTCCGGCATCCCCGTCGCGCGACCCAGCCCGAGGTCGACCCGGCCGGGCGCCAGCCCGTCCAGCGAGGCGAACGTCTCGGCGACCTTGAACGGACTGTAGTGGTTGAGGAGAACGGTGCCAGAGCCCACCCGAATGTCGTCGGTGTTGGCGGCGAGGTGGGCGATCAGCACCTCCGGCGTGGTGCTCGCGATCGAGTCGGCCAGCCCGTGGTGTTCGGCCACCCAGAACCGCTCGTAGCCCCGTTTTTCGGCGACTCGAGCGAGTTCGGTGGTGTGCTCGTAGGCCTCGGTCGCGCTCTCCCCGTCCCGAACGGGCGCTAGATCGACGATCGAGAGGTTCACGACGGTCGGTCGGAGGCGCGGACTGAATAACCGTTCGGTCGACCGCTCTCGATCGTTCGTTCTCGAAAACGTATACGCCTCGAAACGCGTCAATGGGTATGGGAACGAAGCCGAAACCGGACGGCGGGACGGCGAACGAGGTCGATCACGAGGAACTGTACGCCGTCGTCCGCGCCGCCGTCACGGACGCGCTGCTCGACGTCGTCGGCACCGTCGCGCTGCTCGGACTCGCCCTGTTGTTCGTCGCGACCGGAGTTCGGGGATTGCTCGAGGCGGCCGGGACGACCGGCGCGGTCGTCGGCCTCGCACTCGTCGGACTCGGTGTCGTAGTCGCCGCGGTCGCGCTGGATCTCGTGCCGTCGGTTCGCGAGTGACCGTTGTCCGGTAACGTCCCGTTCGTGTCGGTAATTGACTACAGGAAACCGTATGAGGGATCCGCACGTCAACCGTGTTTGGACGGGGTATCGACCTCGGAATCGAGGGGGACATCGCACTCGGAGAGGACGATTTCGACCGTCCACGACGGAACGCTCCCGCGCTCGAATACGATCGTCCAGGTCCCATCGATACCCGTCCCGTCACCGTACTCGCGGAGTAGAAACGTCCGGAACCGGGCAGCGAACTGCGACGAGTCGGTTCGCTCGTACGCCGACGACGCGCCGTCGTCACCGTCGAACGCGGTGGTGGTCTCCCCGCGTCGAGTGACGGTTACCGTGATGTCAGGGGTGAGTGGATTTTCGTCGTGAAACGACCACCGACCCTCGACGTCCGTGTCGTTCGCATACGCCACGAGCAGAACTACGGACAGCCTCTCGGAGAACGAGTCGCCGCGGTGGGGTTTGCTACGCATGACGCTCACTGACGGTTATCGAGCCGTGCGATTAGCTTGCGGGCGGCCGCCTGTTCGCCAGAGGGGGTTCCGAGCGTCACCAGATCGGCGTCCCGGTCGAACGTGAGGTAGCCCTGGGCCTCGAGTTTCGGCAGGTGGGTGTGGTACAGGCTCGTATAGACCCGCGACACTTGTTCCCGTGAGGGGACGTCTCCGTCGCACTCGAGCGCAGCGACGCATCGCGAGAGCCGAAGGCCGTCCAGCGGCTCGGCAGCGTGGTCGAGAGCGTAGAGGACGTTCCGACGGCGGGCGTGACCCAGTCCGTCGAGAACGTCGTCGACGGCCTCGTTGGCCCGCTGTTGTCTCGTCTCGACCTCGGGCTCGCGGCCGTCGCTTGCTGCCGGGTAGCGGACCCGTCCGTCGTCGTCGACGGCGACCACCTCGTCGAACACGGACGCGAACGACGCAACGGTCGTCGCATCACCGTCCTCGAGCGCGAAGTAGCCAACCGCGTCGCATGCGGCGAGTCGGCTGTGGACTGACCGGAGAAACGAGTTAGCCTCGGGCAACTCGATCGCTGTCCGAAGTTCCTCGAGCGAGTCGAAATAGAGGATCGGTGTCGCGTTCCGACCGTCGGTTGATCGGTCGGTGAGCGCGGCGGCTATCGCGTCGAGTAGTGCGGAGAGGTCCCAGGCGTTGTGAACGGTCCGAACACCACTCCCCCCGTTCGACCACCCCGGCCGTCCCGACGACGAATCGATGGCGGCCGATCGCGTGGAATCTCCCACGACGATCACGCTGGCGTCCGACGGCCAGGGACCAACGTTGCTGGTCCAGTCCTCGACGAACTGCTCGGCGGGACGTGCGTAGGTCACGACGATGGGCCTGACGGCGGTAGCGTCGTCGAACAGCGCGCGAAGACACGGTCCACGCGTCGCCCCGCCCGTCGGCTCGAGCACGAGGAAACTGGTTCGTCCGGAAACGAGTGGTGGCGAACTTTGGTCCATAGTTTGAAGAAGGTGATTGCCACTTGTGTCCAGACGGAACCGCATAAGTGTAAGCGTCGTCTTCAGCTTCAGCAACGAGGAGTAACACTCCTGTAACAGCTCGAGCGGTCGGGGGTAGCGGTACGTACGGGGACTTACGTGTCGTCTACGCGAGGAGACCGATCGCGAATCCGAGACCACGCCGACGGGCGGACTCGGAATCCATACGGGCCGCATACTCGCGGTCAATCACTGACTACTCGCGCGTAGCCGGTGGATGACAAAGGGGGCTCGGAGCACTCGTGTCGAACGGCCAGGGGCCTCGCTGTACGGCCTCGACTCGGTCTCCCACCATGATAACGGATACCCTCACGACACGTCTTGCATCGCACCCGCGACTACTGGGCGTCCTGTTTGCTCTCGTGCTCGGCCTTTCCCAGGCGGGAACGGCGACGGCCGGTATGTGTACAGCCTACCACGGCCCGTGAACTACCCCTACCTACTCGCCGCCTTCGGCGGGTCCTTGAGGAGGGGGGCTTAGCGCCCTCACCGCAACACTAACGCCGCGGAGGGCGCCCTCATACGGTTTCCTGTACGTCAGTACCGGCGCAACCGCGACCCGTGCGGCGGTTGCGCCGGGAAATCGGTACCGCAATCCGTATCAGTCGAACAGGTCAGCGGCGTCATCGGGCCAGACGAGTTGCCCGTCGATCTCGAGTGCGGTCCGTCGCCAGTTCAGCGTCTTCGCGAGCGCCGCGCTCGATACGGTGTACGTCGGGAGTTCCCCGGGAGCGAGGAAGTTCGTCTCGACACCCTCGAGGGACGGGGAGACGACGGTTCCCATGCCGCCGTCCCGGGAGAGGTACGATCGGATCGAGACCGCGTAGCCGTCGTCGTCGCTTTCGATCGAGCACAGCGTCGGGGCGCCGCTTCGCTCCTGGGTGATATCCATCGCGCCGTCCCCGACCACGACGTATTCGGCGCCCACGAGGCTCTCGTCGCGGGCGATACGAACCGCCTCCTGGAGCGGAAACCCGAGTTCAAGCAGGCGAATCACCGTGTACCCCATCCGTATCGCACTGGAGTTGACGACGTCGGCGAGCGTGACGATGCCACCGACGCTTCCCGCCTCGATCAACGCGAGACCCTGGTGGTAGGACCGACAGGCATTGAGCAGAAACGCGTTGACCCCCACCGTGTCGAGCCGGGTCGCCTCGAGGGTCCCGTCCCGACACCGGAACCCGTTCTCGTCGATGTGGCCCATGTAGTGCAGGAAGTGGACGTCCGACTCCAGAACGGCTCGAAGCTCCGCGACCGTGCAGTTCTCGTACGTCGTGACGTCGAACGGCAACTCGTCGTGAGAGTCGTAGACGTCGCTTGCATCGCTCGACTCCGAGAGCATCGAGCGGTCGTTACAGACGACGGCTATCTCGATGGGTCCCTCGGTCGGCGACCGCTCGAATCGGTTCTGATAGGCACGTACTATTCCCTTCGTCGCCTCGATTGGGATGCCGTCGCCGAACCACGTGCAGCCGACCGACGACGATCGGGGTAGTTCGATCGATGCAGACACGTCGCCACTGGAATCGGGCGGCTCGGCGTCCGCCGTGAGATCCTCGGTCGGCTCCACACTCGACTGGTCGACCGTACGGACGACCGCGAGATCCGCTGCCACGAAGGGAATCGCCTCGACCTGCTCGGCGGCTGCCTCGATGTATGCGGTCCGGTTCCAGCGTGGGAGCGCCCCCTCGATCGATTCGTACGGCACGGAGAGATACGCCTCGAGCTGGTCGGCCAGCGACCGGCCGTAGAGGGCGGCAAAATCGAGGTCGACGTGCGATGAAACCACGTCGTACTCGTGGAGAGCGAGTTGGTGTGGTCCCGCCGACCGGGTCAGGCAGTCGAGAAAGAACACCTGTTTGAGGACCCGTTCGACCTCGCCGGCGAATCCGCGGGGCCCCGAGAGGCGGTGGGAGAACCCGTGATCGGTACGGAGGCGAGCGTTCGACGCCGGAGCGACGTCAGCGCCGAGATAGTACGCCAGCGGCGCAACGACGTACGCCGCCTCGAGCGTGGGCTCGACGTCGATGTGAACGCCGGTCTCCGGGACGGTAACGTGGTCGGGGATGGACGAGGTGTCCCCGAGTTCGATCATCGGTGGGTGCCCCCGGAGCGTCGGGAACGATCGCTCGCACGCCGTCGTTTTCAGGGCCGAGCCGAGATAGGAGAGGGACCGAACGATGGACTCGGGGTCGGCCGTCGTCGTAATCGTCGCCGCGGGCCGCGTGTGATACGACCGTGCACCGATCACGACGTCGGCACATCGGTCGAACTCGAGGCGGATCCGGTCGAGGCCCGTAACGAGCCGCCCGGGGGCGCTGAACCCGAAGTACAGTTTGATCGGACCACTTATTTCTAGCGTGTGGTGCTCCCCCTCGATGGCTCGGACTGAGCCGGGCTGTGCTGGTGCGATTACTTCGCCGGCAGCATTGCGAACGTAGGCATCGACGAGTTGGTCGAGTACAACAGCGGTGGTCGACACGTTGATTGCAGCGTCGACTGGCGCCTCGAACGGGGGGTCACGGACGGGAGTCGGCTGGAGGGGGTTGGGCGTGCGGAGCCGGCACCGCCGCCGTTCGATCGGGTCGATCACGTCGATCCCCGTTTCGTCCGGTATCCCGAACGTGATCGTCGTCACCTCGTCGATCCGGGCGTGTTCGGGACCCATCCTGTCAGTAGAGGGAACGGGTGTCGTCCAAAAGAATCTGTTGTGGCCGTGATTGACAGATCATAACGGGCGTCGGTCGCTCCAGCGTGCCTCGAGCGTGTCGTCTCGACCCTCCGAGCCCTCGATCGTTTCATCCGTCCACGGACGCGACACGTCCGTCCACGGCACACTCCGCTTCCCGTCCGCGGCGCGGTTCTCGCTCGCCGCACTCGCTGAACCGCACACCGTTCGCGCGGTACGCGGGACTGTCGGTTTCGCACCGTTCGTCAGGTTGGGTCACGACTCCCTTCGAAACAGGTTCAGATAGACGGACGGGAGAGAAGCGACGACCGCTACTTCTCCTCGACGTGGCGAATCTCGCAGGCGATGCCGCGGGTGCTTTCGGCCATCTCGCGGCCGAACATCTCGGCGCGGCCGACGCCGAAGGCCTTCGGTCCCTCGACGACGACCTCGTCTCCCACCCGGATCTCCTCGTCGGCGTCGACGACCCCCGGCGCGAGCACGCTGCCGTGGGGGACGAAGCCGTCGATCTCGACCCGTTTCGTGGGGGCGTCACTGTCGACCCACAGCTTCGCGCCCTCGAGCGTGAACGACAGCGTGCCGTACTGGGGCACCATCGTCGCCAGCTGCGTCTCGTCGCGATCCCGAACCTGGATCTTCGGGTACCGGCTGGTGGTCCGGATATCCTCGAAGAGGTCGTCGCCCGCCCCGTCGCCGAGCAGGTAGTCCGCGATGGCGCGGACGGTGTTGTGCTCGCGCTCGCGTTTGGAGTACTTCAGTTCGCCCGACAGCGCCCGCTGGAGGTTCGCCAGCGACTCGGTATCGGTCGGGTGCTCCTCGACGGTGTACGTAATATCGAGGTCGAGTTCCGCCTCGACGCGCTCGACGATGTCGCGGTACCCCTCGTCGGGGACGTGGGCGATGATCTCGGGATACTCGTTGCGCTCGAGGTAGCGCTCGAGCACCTGGCTCACGAATCGCTTCTCGTCTTCCGACCAGCGGCCCGTGACGACGGTGTCGTAGTGCTGGGCGGGGTAGGTCGTCTCGAGTTCCTGCGGGACGACCCCGATGGGGCTGGTCATCGAGACGAGGTGGGCCCGGAACTGGATCGCGTCGTGGAACTGGCGGTGGCTCTGGGACTCGCTGTAGGGTTTCGCCGCCGAGCAGGGAACCAGCACGAGCGGGTTGTCGAAGCGGTTGCGGTACCGCGTGGTCACCCGGTCGGCGTAGCGCTGGATCTCGACCCGGCGGAGGGTGTCCTCGGTCGCGGCGTCGATCTGTGCATCCCGCAGAATCGGGGTTCGCTCCTCGAGGTAGCCCCACTGCGAGTCGAACCCGCGCATCGCCGCGGTGAGCCACTGGTCCTGGCGGGCCTGGCCCTCGACGTAGTCTCGGAGCCGGCCGTCCCGGATCCGCCGGCGGACGATCCCCAGCTCGGCTTCCAGGGCGTTGACGTTGTGCTCGACGCAGTCCTCGCGCGTGAACTCCTCGCGCGGTTGCTGGCAGGCCGAGCAGGCACAGGGGAGTTCCTCCAGATCCTCGAGGAAGTAGGCGTCGTCCGTGGTGAGATACCGACCCTCAGTACCCCTCACGACGGCGGCGGTCTCGTCGAACAGGTCGACGCCGGCGTAGGCGAGCACGGCGACGTTGCGCGGCGTGGCGACCCCCGAGAAGTAGAGCGCGGTGTCCGTCGGAATCGCCTCGCGGGCCTCGACGACGGCCTCGACCAGCGCCGCGCCGTGGCCCGTGATCGACTGCACGTCCGAGACGGCGTAGGCGTCGGTGCCGTGGTCGTCGGCGTGATCGCTCGAGACGACGGCGACGCTGGGGTAGTCGACGTCGGGATACTCGACGGCGAACGATTCCTTGACCTCGTCGGCGGTGCCGCCGGGGAAGCCGCGGTGAGGGAGCACGGTGAGACGGGAGTCGTCGCCCTCGGGCACCCCCCGTTCGGCGCTCCACAGCGAGCCCGCGTCCTCGAGGACGTGGTCGACGAGCGCTGGCGTCGAACGCGGCTCCTCGAGGCGGAGCTCGCCCACGCGCGCGGCCCCGTCGCGTGCGTGTACTTCGAAGTAGTCGGTCATACCGCATCTCGCGGCGGAGCGCGAAAGAGGCTGTCGATAGCCGTCGACTACGGCTCCGCTCGAGCGCTCGACGCCGATTCGGAACGCCCGGGCCACAGCGCGACGACGAGGTAGCAGGCGCCCAGAACCCGCGTGAACGGAACGACCCACGGCTTCGGCTCGATCGCGTCGGGGTTCTCGTAGGCCGTCGCGAGCGCGACGTTCAGAAACGCCCGCGGCTGCAACAGCGCCGGCAGCCCGAGAACGGCGAACAGCGGCTTGACCCCGGGCCAGGCGGTCGTCCAGTTTCGAACGAGCCAGACGACGGCCAGTCCCTCGAGTCGAGCCAGCGGGAGCGTCCACGCCCGAAGCCGGGCGACGTCCGGGTTCTCGAAGGCGAGGCGCTCACCCCGGGCGACGAGTCGGTCGGGAGCGAGGATCTCGAGGGCGGCGAACGCGAGGAGCAGCGGGCGAAGCATACCGGTCCCACACCGTCGGCGGGGAAAAACCCGTCCCCACCTCTCCGTCGGACCTCGGATTCAACTCGCTCGAGGCCGTACGTTTCGTATGTCGCCACCGCCGAACGGGGATCGATGCGCCGGGACCGACTCGATCGACGACGACCGCATCGTCGAGGCGATCCGCACCGCGCCCAAGCCCGTCGTCAACACCACCTACCTCGCTGGGGAGTTCGACGTCACCCCGGGAGAGCTGATTCCCCGGCTGGAGGCGCTGGTCGAGGCCGGCCGGCTCGAGGGCCACGAGGTCGTCGGCGAGGGCTCCCTCTGGTGGCTCTCGCTCGAGGAGGAACTCGGGGAGTGATCAGGCCCGCTCGAGGAACGTCGCGGTCGCGGAGGTGTGGCCGCGGTTAAAGGAGAGGATCGCGACCTCGATGACGTCTCGTTCCTCGAGCTCTTCGGGCAGGTCCTCGACGAAGACGACGAACCCCTCGATCCTGCAGACGGCCCGGCGCTCCCCGGAGTGGTGAGTCGTGAACTCCTCGACGGCGACCGTCGCCTCGTCGCCGATCTCGACCGGGGGTTCGCGTCCCTGGGCCTCCCGGTGGCGTTCGGCGGACGCTCGCCGTTCGCTGTCGGAGGAACGAACGCGGCCGACCAGCCACGCGACGAAAAATACCCCGACGATCCCGCCGAGAACGAGCGACGCGGCCCCGAGCATACCGCTACTGGATCGCGCTCGCCCCTTTGCTGTTCTGGTCCGCGTCGGACCGTCCTCGAGGAGCCGCGCTCCGATCGCTGTTTGGGTGCAGTAGCGACTGCGCAAACGAATTCGCAAACGGGATTTTCAGTCACTTTCTCCGAACAGGTCGACGAGTTCGACGTCATCCGGTATCCGCTCGAGCACGTCCGCCGGCCACCCCCGGTGTCCGAGCGCGAACTCGGTCTCGGGGTTGCCCTCGACCAGGCGAGCGACGCCGTCGGCCGCGGCCTCGAGCGCGCCGCGGTCGGTTCGATCCGGCACTTCGGCGGTGAGCGGGTAGCTCTTCGAGAGCGCCCGCGGGAAGGGGCCGAAGGGCGGCTGGACTCGCCAGGACTCGTCGTAGCGCTCGCTGTCCGAGTCGCCCTCGGTCAGAAACAGCGAGTCGGGTACCGAGAGGCGGTCGAGACGCTGGTGGTGGCGCAGGACTTCGGGTCGGCGTGCGCTCTCGTGGGAGGTGTAGAAGAACGCGCCCTTCGAGACGGGATCCGAGCGCTCGAGCTGGTCGGCGTGGTCGAGCAGCGTCCGGTAGCCGTCGAGCATCGTCGGGTGAGCGCGGGCGCGCTGCTCGACCAGCTCGAGGAGGTTCCCTGCACGAATGGCCTGCTTGATGCGACGGATCTCCTCGAACGTGACGTGGAGGTTGTGGGCGGCGAGTTCCTCCTCGCGCTCCCGGTCGGGCAGGTCGCGCAGGTCGTCTGGTGAGTGGGATACACAGACTGGACACGAACACGGCATGTAGTCGAGATCCTCGAGGTGGCGAGTGCCCCGAACCGTCAGGTAGCGATCGTCGCGAGCGTAGAGTGCGTAGGCGGCGGAGTCGAACAGATCGCAGCCCATCGCGACCGCGAGCGCGAACATCATGGGGTGGCCGGCGCCGAAGAGGTGAACGGGTGCGTCGGCACCGAGCCCGCGTTTCGCGCCCGCGACGGCGTCGATCATATCGTCGTAGCGGTAGTCGTTCATCAGCGGCACGACCGCGCCGACGGGGAAGACGTCCAGATCCGTCCCGGCCGCGTGTCGGCCCGCGTCCTCGCGAAGGTCGGGGTAGGTCGAGCCCTGGACGGGCGCGTTGACCAGCATCTCGCCGGTGTCGACCGTTTCGGCGATTTCGAGGCGCTTCTGGGTCGTCTCGAGTTCGTCCTCGGCCTGCTCGCGCGAGACGTCCGGGGGGGTCGGGATATCGACGGGGGTAGCGATGTCCGAACCGATCCGGTGCTGAAAGTCGAGGATCTCCTCGGTCGTGACGTCGATCTCGCCGTACTCCGCGAGCTGGAACGAGCCGGAGTCGGTCATGATCGCACCCGGGAAGTCGAGCAACTCGTGGAGCCCCTCGTCGAGAGCCCGTTCGCGAACGTCTTCCGTACCGTAGATGATATAGGAGTTAGTGATGAGGATCTCGGCCCCGAATTCCTCGGCGAGCCGGCGGGGGCTGATCGTGTCCAGGTTCGGGTTGATCACCGGCAACAGCGCCGGCGTCTCGACGGTCACGTCGGCACGCGGGACGGTGAGCTCGCCGATACGGCCGCCGGCGTCGGCGTCCCGGAGTTCGAAGCACTCGCGCATCGACCGTGTGTTGGCGAGGGCGTCGGTAAACGTTCCGTTCTCCCGCGGAGGATCCGTCCGCCGGACCGAAACCGCCCGCCCGCCGTCGTACCGCCGTCGATGACGCTCACGGAAAACGAGACGATGAAAGAGAGGTTAGCGACGGTTGCACGGTTCTAACTGGTCTTTTCTCGACGATAATGGCGTAACAGTCGTCTCGTTTTACTCTCCGACTGGGTGTAGCGTGGACCGCATGGTTTCACAATCGCAGCAACTCGGGGTCGTCCTCGTTGCCCTGCTGGTCGCTCTCTCGGGGGGTCCTGCCCTCGCCGGAGCGTCCACAGGTGCGAGCGACGACGCCGGAGACATGAGCGCAACACTTGAAAACGTCCAGGTCGAGAGCCTCGAACTCGACAGCGTCACCGTCGAAGACGCCACTATCGAGGAGCTGAACGTCGAGGAGTTCGACGCCGATACGCAGGAACTCCAGGACGCACTCGACGAGAACGGCGACGCCGCCGACGAGGACGAGGCGGCTGACGACGAGGAGAACGCCAACGACGAAGAGAACGGCGTCGATGACGAGGAGGCCGACGAAGCTGACGACGAGGAGAACGATGACGGCCTGCTCGAGGACGACAACGACGAGGCCGAAGAGAACGGCCAGGATCTGATCGACGAGGAGGCTGACGAGCTCACGATCCAGACCCTGACCATCGAGACGATGGACGTCGAGCAGCTCACAATCGACGAGCTGACCGTCGAGGACGACGAGATGACCGACGACGAGGAGATGGACGACGAGGAGATGGATGACGAGGATGCACCTGAGGACGACGAAACGACCCAGGAGATCGACGACCTCACCATCGAACAGTTCGACGTCGAGGAGATGACCATCGACTCGATGACTGCGATGTCGGTCGAGGAAGCTGGTGCCGAGGACGCGCCCGAGGATGAGGAGACCGACGACGAGATGACCGACGACGAGGAGACGGAGGACGATGCGGCTGCAGATGACGAGGAAACCACCGATGACGAGACGACCGACGAGGAGACCGACACCGCCGAGGAGACGGTCAGCCAGGCGTCCGCATCGTCGATCTCGATCGGTGACGCGACCGTCGACACGCTGACGCTCGGCGACGCCGCGGAGCTCGAGGCAATCGACGACGAGGAGGAGAACGACAACGGACTGCTCGATGACGACGAGGAGGACGAGGATGACAACGGGCTGCTCGACGACGATGACGAGGAGGAGAACGACGACGGGCTCCCCTCGATCGCCGCGCTGAGCTAACCGGTTCGCACGCGAAATCGATCGGTCCCGGTTCGGTCGGCGGTACCGACCGCAAACTGACTGCGGTTTCTTTTCGTCGCCGTGAGTAAACGTCCCGTTCCCTCGGAGTGGTACTGACCGATACCGGCCGCCGCGACCGGGCCGTCGCGACGCCGACGGGTTCGATTTCGACTCCGAGTCGCAGACGATTTGTCCGGAGTGAACGACCGATTAGGCCGACGGGGCCGAGCGCTAATTCCGATTTGTCTCGAGCGCAACACCGTAACAGTCGGCTCGTTTTAGCTCGGCTCCCGACGACCGTCGATCCGCATGGTTTCAGGACCACAGAAATTCGGCGTCGTGTTCGTCGCACTGCTGGTCGCGCTCTCGGGGGGTCCCGCCCTCGCCGGCGCGTCCGCAGGTGCGAGCGACGACGCCGGAGACGTGAGCGCGACGCTCGAGAACGTCCAGGTCGAGAGCCTCGAACTCGAGGAAGTGACGATCGAGGACGCGACGATCGAGGAACTGAACGTCGACGAACTCGAGGCCGACACCCAAGACCTCGAGGAGGAACTCGACGAGAACGGCGAAGAGAATCAGGAGGAGGACCAAGCGGAAGAGAACCAGGAGGACGATGACGCTGCCGACACCGAGACCACCGAGGACGTGACGATCTCGGACATCCAGCTCGAGTCGCTGACCCTCGAGGACGTCTCGATCGAGGATCTCGAACTCGAGGAGGATGAGATGATGGACGACGAGGAGATGATGGACGACGAGGAAACCGAGGAAGCTGACGAGGAGAACGACCTCGAAGATGACGAGACGGACGAGGGGCTGAACGATGACGACGAGGCGCCCGAGAACGGCCAGGATCTGATCGACGAGAACGCGAGCGAACTCACGATCCAGACCCTGACTATCGAGACGATGGACGTCGAGCGGATGACGATCGACGAGCTGACCGTCGAGGACGGCGGCCTCCTCGACGATATCGGTGATTTGTTCGACGGAATCTTCGGCGACGACGAGGAGAACGATGCCGCTGCGGACGAGAACGACGACGTCGAGGACACCGAAAACGAGGACGCCGCCCAGGACGAGGAAGACGACGCGGCCGACGAGGACGAGAACGGCGAAACGCAGGAGATCGAGGACCTCACCATCGAGCAGTTCGACGTCGAGGAGGTCACCTTCGACTCGATGACGATCGAGTCGCTCGAGGAAGCCGACGAAGAGAACGACGCGGCCGACGAGGACGAAAACGCTGCCGAGGACGAGGAGGACGATGCGACCGACGAGGCCACGACCGAAACCGTCTCCCAGGCCTCCGCCACCACGATCTCGGTCACCGACGCCAACGCCGACACCGTCACGCTCGGGGACGCCCAGGATCTCGAGGAAGTGACCGACGGCGAGACCGACGACGAAGAGGACGACGAGGACGACGAGGACGAAACGCCCTCGATCGCGGCCCTGAGTTGAACGGCCCGATCGAGCGATCGAACCGAACCACCGGCTGCGACCGTTCGCGGCCCTTCCTTCCGACGGGCCGGACGATTTCGGACCGTTTACCTACTCTTCCGCCTCGAACAGTCGGTAGTACGACAGCGCGAGCACCGTCCTGCCGTCGCGAATCTCGCCGGACCGGACCGCCTCCGTGAGTTCCTCGAGGGTCGTCTCGGTCGGACGGATGCTCTCGTTGTGATCGAGGCGCTGCTCGGCGGCGGGGCGACAGCCGTAGGCGACGAAGAAGTGCATGACCGAGTCGGCGATCCCGTTGGTCGGTTCGACCGTCACGAGCGGCTCGAGTCGCTCGGCGTCGTGGCCGGTCTCCTCGGCCAGTTCGCGCCGGGCCGCGGCCTCGAGGTCGTCGTCCTCGGGTTCGGTGCCGCCGACGGGAAGACCGCGGCTGACCCGCGAGACCGCCTGGCGCCACTCCTCGATACAGACGACGTCTCCGTCGGGCGTAAACGGCAGGACGCAGACGCTCGCCGGCTCGGAGACGTAGTCGAACTCTGTTTCGCTCTCGTCCGGAAGTCGGACGGTTTCGGTGATCACGTCGAACCCCGGACAGGAGTACGACGTCCGTTCCTCGAGGGTGTCCCAGGCGAGCGGATCGGTCGGCATACCTCCGAGTACGGTCGTCGGTGTAAAAAACGCCCCGTCACGGACCCGAACCGCGACCGGGTAGCGAGGGGCGACTCGCTCTATGCGGTGCGTTCCACTCCGGTCGGCGACCGTACCCGCTCTATAACAAAGCCACAGATCGCTGAAGGTCGCCATTCAGAGGATACTCCATGGACGAACTAACCGGGTTCCAGCGCGATTTGCTGTACGTCATCGCGGGCAAGGACCGACCGTCGGGACAGGAAATTCTCGACGACATCAACCAGTACATCGATCAGCCGGTCACGCACGGCCGGCTGTATCCCAACCTCGATACGCTCGTCGAGAAGGAACTCATCGAGAAGGGCCAGCTCGATCGGCGGACGAACTACTACGCGCTGACGCCGAAAGGCCGGCGCGAACTCCAGCAGCGCCAGGAGTGGGTGGCTCGATACGTCGACGTCTGAGACCGCCCCGCTCGTTCTATCGACCGCTCGGGAAGCGACGGCACTCGAGCGGTTCGTCCGCGTCCCTCTCGGCGCCCCCGTACCAGCGCGGTGACGTCCGTCGGTCCTCGAGTACGGAGAGAACGGTGAGCCTACAGCCGACACTCGTTCCGTAGGCGCACCCTACGGCGTCGTCTCGAAAGCGACGCGGGAGAGGTCGGCCTCGAGGTCGGCGACATCCTCGTTGAACGAACGGACGAAGGCGCCGACGTCGTCGACGAGCCGACGAACCTCGGGCGCCGGCGCGGGGCCGTACTGCGAGAGCAGGTAGGTCCCGTCCGATCCGCCGACCCGCAGGTACGAAACCGCGTCGCCGTCCCACTTCAGCTCCCAGCGGGTGCCCGACACCGTCGTCCGGTAGGTGCCGTACTCCCCGTCGTAGCGGTGGAGCTCCTGGGCCATCGCGGTCGCGACCTCCCGGATCCGCTCGAGGATGCGGTCGCGCTCGGCGGCCAGCTCCGCCGCACTGGCGACCGCGGGAAACTCCGTCGTCGCGTCGTCGAACAGCCCGTCGAACGACTCGACGTGGTCGTTGAAGGTCTCGACGAACGCGTCGTAGTCCTCGAGGGCCCGCTCGAGCGGGCCGGGCTCGGGCGGCTGCTTGCTCGAGACGACGTAGATCTCCGAGCCGGAACTCGGTTCGAACCGCAGGTACTGGACGTCGCCGGCCTCGTACTTCAGCGTCCAGTCCCCGTCGGCGGTCTCGAAGGTGCGCTGGCCGTAGTCCCCGCCCTGCAACACGGCCAGTTCGCGGGCCATCTCGCCGGCGTGGGCTCGTACGCGGGCTGCAACCTCGTCGCGTCGCTTCGCGATGTCGTCCGCGGGGGCGACGTCACTGTCGAGTCCGTCGGTCATCGTCAGTTCGAGGCGCTCGAGTCCGGTAACGGTTTGGGTTCGGAGCCGGTGGTGCCGTCGCTCGAGGGGACTCGAGAGCCGCGAAAAACTGCTCGCGGCGAGAGCCGCGAGTTACTCGTCGTCCTCGTCGGCGTCCTGGCCGTTGCCGGTTCCCTCCTCGGCTTCGGCCTGATCGTCCTCGCCGCCGTCGAGTCCTCCGTCCTCGTCCTCTTCGGTGGGGTCCTCCGGAGCGCCCTCCTCGTCTTCGGTATCGCCACAGCCGGCGATCAGTGTGGTCGCCATCGTCGCGCCGCCGACCTGCAGCAGCCGTCGTCGAGTCTGGTTCATACCCATACGTTTCGTTCGACGGCCATACGCCACCCCCCGGCATTCGCGTGGTCGCTCGCTCGAGTCCGGCAGTTTCGCAGGGGTAGTACCAAGCAGTCTGCGAGCGTGTCTCGAACCATGGTCCCGATCCCCAAGGAGTACCACGATCTGTTCGAGAAGCCGACGTTCGCTCACGTCGGGACGCTGACCGCCGACGGTGCGCCCCACATTACACCGGTCTGGATCGACTACGACCCCGAGACAGAGCGACTGCTGGTCAACACCGAGCGCGGTCGCCAGAAGGAACGCAACGCGCGGGCGAACCCCGCCGTCGGGGTCAGCATGACCGATCCGGACGACCCGTACCGGTATCTGTCGGTCGTCGGCGAGGTCGAGGAGCTGCGGACGGAGGGGGCTCGAGCCCACATCGACGAGCTTTCGCGGCGATATCTGGACGTCGCGGAGTATCCGAACCCGGTCGAAACCGAACGGGTACTACTTCGGATTCGGCCCGATCGAGTTCTCTGAAACCGAGATCTGCCGTGAAGCTGGCCTGTACCGGGTGAGTTCGGTTCGACAGGGAATCCCGAAACCCACTCGAGGACCGGCGGTGCTCCTCGTGAGCGGGTCGGGTGGAGGTGGTCGCCGAGCGACGGTCGCGGCTAGTCTCGGAACTCGTAGTCGATCTCTCGGCCGGGTTCGAACTCGAGGCCGAGCGCCTCGGCGATACCGACTGCGACCTCGGTGTTATCGAAGTACCGACCGAAGAACTCGGCGTTGGGGCCGGAGGCGTAGGACGGGACTTCCTCCGCGGTGTGCGAATCGGAAGACCAGCCCATCTGGGTGCGCTTGTTCAACACCTTCGCGAGATCGCCGCCGGTGATGTCGATGATCTCACCCTCGGTGAGTTCGAAGCCGGTGTGCTCCTCGACGACGTCGACCGTGGCACCGCGATCGTCGCCGGTCTCGTCGATCGCGGACTCGAGGTGCTCGAGGCTCGCCCGGATGTCGTCGATCGCTCCCCAGTCCATGTCGTAGGCGTCCCAGCCGAGCGACATCCCGCCGGTCTCGTGGTCCGCGACCTGCATCGCGAACGTCTCGGAGGTGGCGTCGTCCTCGGCGTAGTCGAGGACGGTGCCGAAGACCTCGTCGCACTCGAGCTGTTCGTGGGTGATCGCGTTGTCGTTGGCGTGTCCCTGGTGGTCGACGCGTCCCGATTCGACCATCAGGAAAAAGCCGTTCTCGCAGTCCGAGAGGATGTCGATCGCCTTCTCGGTCATCTCGACGAGCCCGGGCTCGTCGGTGTCGTCGACGTACTCGCGGTCGACGTAGTAGCTCATGTGTGCGGAGCGGTCGCTCTCGCTGCCGAACAGGCCGAGCAGTTTCCCGGAATCGGCGTCCGCGAGTTCGGCTTCGGTTTCGGCGATCTGATAGCCCTGCTCCTCGGCGCGTGCGAGCATGTCCTCGCCGTCGTCGCGCTCCTCGGGGTCGAAGTGGCGCTTGCCGCCGCCCAGCAACACGTCGACGTTTCCGTCGTCGACGTACTGGCGGGCGATCTCGTCTTCCACGCCGCGATCGGGGACGTGGGTCGCGAAGGCTGCCGGGGTCGCGTGAGTGATTCGGGTGGTGGTGACGAGCCCGGTCGCCATCCCCGCCTCGTGGGCGGCCTCGAGGATTGTCTTGACGGGCGTGTATTCGTCCTCGCTTCCGACGCCGCCGATCGCGCCGCTGTACGTCTTCGTTCCGGCGGCCGCCGAGTCGGTGATCGGCGTCCTATCGGGGTTGTCGGGATACGTGCTCATCCCTCCGATCTGCTCGGCCTGATCGACGTGAAGGGTCGTTCCGCCGGGAGTGACGTTTAGCGGGAACTCCTCGGAGTCCTCCCGATACGCCTTCAGATAGCGCGCGCCGCTGATGTGGGCTTGGGCCGCCCCGTCGGGAATCACCAGAATCGCGTTCCGTGCGTCCCCGTCCGTTCGGCTTCCCTCGCCGCCGACCTCGGTCTTCTCGTCGCCGTCGTCAGCCAGTGCGGTTCCGCCGAGTGCGCTCGCGCCCGTGATCGCACCCACCGTCCCCATGAACGTCCGCCGGTTGGCCGAAATCCCCGATCGATCCGCCGCGTCGCCGCCGACGTCTGGTTTGCCAGGCATGCAACAGACCGATTTCAGTACTCGGTATAGTCGTTTTATAATATTTAGATATAATTCAATTATTGTCCTAGCTAGATACACATCCCCAAGTAGTAGTATAGAGACGGCAACAGAGCACAGTCGAGCCACGAGCGAGACGGTCCGACTCCTCGCCCACTCCGTGTGCTGGCGCGTGCTACGGATGTCCGTACTGATCCTGGCCCGAACTGGATCGCTCCGAGCGACCCTGTCGAATCTCGTACACCCGCTCGCGAGGGATTCGAACGATCTCGCTGCTCTCACCGGTCTCGATCTCGAACCGCCAGAGCTCCGGATCGGAGTCGTACCGAAGATCCTCGACCGCCGTCGTCTCGACGCCTCCGGCCGTCTCGTAGGTGATGGTCTTCTCGCTCATCGACGTGATCGTCGCCGAGTGGCGGAAAGAGCATTTATATTAGTCCCACTGCCCGCTCACGAGCGGTATATAGACCATCAGTCCTGTTTTCGGGCGCGTTCGGACGCGCCGAATCCGCGCTCGGTTACGGCTATCCGACGGTCGTCGCTACGAAATTGCGGGAGAAGTGGGCCGGCGCGAATTCGAATCGCGGTTACGGCCACCCGAAGGCCGAAGGATACCAAGCTACCCCACCGGCCCGCAGGTAGAGTGTAGACAGCCGTTCGTTTAACGCTTCCGAAAACCGCCCTCGAGCCGACTGCGGGGTGGTCCCGAGTCTCACGCCGGCCTCGAGGTTTCGACGCTTTCTGCTCCGCTCGAGCGGAGCAGCTACCGTTAACCACCGCCGAAACTGTGGTGCTTGTTAGCAATTAGCTTCTAACAACCACCTAAACGCGCTCGTAGCCGTCGGTGTCGAGGAAGTGGTGGGCCACCGTGATCGCCTGATCGGCGTGGAGGAGTTCGGGGCCGAGTCGCAGCCGTCGATCCGCCGCGCTCTCGAGCAGGTCGGCCTCCTCGGGCGTGAAGTCCTGGTGGTCCGAGAGCACGAAAACGGGATCCTCAAGCGTCCCGGCGTCGGTTATCGGCTCGCCGTCCTCGTGAAGCTGGACGACGGTGCCCTCGTCCGCGACGGTCTCGAGGGTGGCCTCGAACCCGCGGCGGTAGAGTTCGACGCCGGGACTCGGCTCGGCCGGCATCGCGCCGATGGCCTCCTCGCGGTGCTCGAGGGCCTTCCGGACCAGCGCGGCGGTGCTTCGTTCGTCGGGATTCAGTCGGCGCAGCTCGCTCCCGTCGAAGGTGATCGTGAACTCGTCGCCGGCGACGAGGTGAACCCGGACGTCCTCTCGGATCCCGTGAGAGGTGACGAACGCCGACGTGATCGATCGACAGAGCGCGTCGAGCCGGCCGGCCCCGCCCGCGAGATCGTCCAGCGAGAACGACGGCTCGGTCGGGATCTCGTGACCGATGAGTACGAACTGGCGCATACCGAAGCGACGCAGACCGCGGGGATAGGCGCGACGATTCCGGTCGGACTCGCTCGGGAAGCGGTCCCGTGCGACCGTCTCTCGCTCATTAATTTCATCGAATATTTCCTTGCAGGTACAGGGCGAACGGTTTCACGTCAGTCGGGTGGCAGTAGTGAGTAGTATGTCGAAACCGCAGTCCACTGCCGGGCAGCAACGGGACGTGCTCGCCATCCTCGAGGGACGGCCCTGCCCGGTCTGTGAGGACGGCGAACTCGAACGCGAGGAGTACAAGGATAACGCGGCCGCGGTCTGTGACGACTGTGGCACGCCGCAGGCACAGGTCTGGCAGCCCGCGGAGTAAGCGAGACGTCAGCGGGGACCGGGCGCTCGCTCACCGGGTTCGGGAGGCGTCGTAGCCGTGCCCGACGATCAGGGCGAGCGCGTGAACGCCCAGCAGGCCGAACAGCAGTGTCAGCGCTTGCACCGAATCGATACCGGCGATGAACACCGGCAGGTAGACGACCGGGAGGAGGGTCCCGATCCAGAACCCGATTGCGGTGACGGTGCTCCAGGCGTACATGGTTCAGCGCATCGACTCGAGCCTGACGAACGCGTCGTCGTAGGCTGCGATCCAGTTGGTCATCAGCTCCATCTCGGTCGCGTTCCGTGGAAACATCGCACACTCGTTGGGTCCGTCGTTGTTCTGGATCGTCACGCTATCGAGCTCGAGACTCGCGTCTCGGGAGGGAACCGGTTCGGCGTCGGGGTCGGTTGTGTTCGTGTTTGTCATAGGGAACAGGCGGCCATCGCGCCAACCACGACTACGCCGAAACCCACTATTGTTATCGAGGATTTAACTGGTCGAGCTATCGCGGTAGCGTTCCTCTCAGACGTCTTTCAGACTCCTTAATCAGTTGTAAAAGAATATATCTATATCGAGAATGTACCGAATCGTTACCGACCACTTTCGCTGTCGGCAACCGGTATCGCCGACCGTACGGACCCCGTTCGGTCCGAGATCCGTTTCCCGAATACGGATTACTGTACGTCAGTTCCGGCGCAACCGCGACACGGACGGCGGTTGCGCCAGCAAATCGGTACAGCAATCCGTCTCAGCCGTCGGTCGGTCGCACGCCGAGTGTCAGGTCGCCGGTCCGAACCTCGCCGTCCCGACGCAGTTCGACCGCGACGGTGTCGCCGGGGCTGGTCTCGAGCGCGAGATGCGTCGAGAGCGCGTGGCGGTCCGGAATCGGCTCGCCGTCGATCGAGAGGATGACGTCCCCGCCGACCGGGACCCGTTCTCCGCCGCGCTCGACGGTTCGGTCCGCCCCCTGAAGTGCACCGAGCGCGGGCTCCTGGAGCGTCTCGGTGACGATGACGCCGGTCGCCTCCTCGAGGTCGTTCTCCTCGGCGATCAGTCGGTCGACGGTGGCGAGCGCGATCCCGAGGAACGGGTGGTCGTACTCGCCGTCCTCGATGAGCGCGGGGACGATCCGCCGGGAGAGCGCGGCCGAGATCGCAAAGCCGATGTTGTCGCCGCCGCCGGCGTTGACGACGCCGACGACGTTCCCGTCGAGGTCGACCAGCGGCCCGCCGCTGTTGCCGGGGTTGACCGCCGCGTCGGTCTGGACGGCGTTCGAGAACGCGAAGTCGCCGTGGGGCGCCGGAACGGTTCGATCGACTCCGCTGACGATCCCCGACGACATCGACCCCTCGAGCCCGTAGGGGTTGCCGATCGCGAGCACCTCCTGGCCGACGACGGGGCGCTCCTCGGCCAGCCCCAGCGGGGCCGCGCCGTCGGGAACGTGGTCGGCCTCGAGGACGGCGAGATCGCTGATCCGGTCGCTGCCCAGCAGTCGGGTGCCCGACCAGTCGCCGTTGATGTACTGCAGGTCGACCTCCTGTGCGCCGGCGACGACGTGCTCGTTCGTGACGATGTACTCGCCGTCGACGACGAACCCCGACCCCTGGCCCCGCCCCTCCTCCTCGGTGTAAGGGTCCTCGATGCCGAACGCGCGGATCTGGGTCACCGAGTCGATGATCGTCTCGTAGACGTCGGTGTAGGTCGATCCGTCCGCGCGGTTCTCCCGATCGATCTCGTTCGAGGAGTCCCCCTCGATCGAGCTCTCGGTCCGCGGTTCGGCACAGCCGGCGACCAGGCCGACGACGCCGACGCCCGCACCCGCGAGGACGTCGCGACGGCTCGGTCGATACTGATCCATACCGACGGGTTGTACCGGACGTATTTGAACCTCGTGGGACGGTCCGTCATGGTGACTCGCCGCGGGCGTCGAATGGAAAACGTGTTACCCGCGGCTACCCGAGTGGGGCCATATGAGTACCGAAGACGCCCGCGCGCTGCTCTCGACGGGGTCGGTCTGTGACTCCTGTCTCGGCCGGCCGTTCGCCGAGCGGAGCTTCGGGCTGACCAACGCAGAGCGGGGCCGGGCGCTGCGGACGACGATCGCGATCGAGGACGACGACGACTTCGATCCCGTCGATCCCGAGGCCTGTTGGGTCTGCGAGGGGTACTGCGCCGCGTTCGACGCGATCGCAGAAACGATCGTCGGCGAACTCGAGGGCGTCGAGTTCGCGACCTACCAGGTCGGAACCCGCGTTCCCCCGCTCGTCGAGGAGAACGACCGCCTCCTCCGCGAGGACGCAAGTCTCGACCCCGACGTCGGCGAGTCGCTCAAGCGCGAGATGAACCGCGAGGTCGGTCGGCGCGTCGGTTCGAAGACGGGCGCCGAGGTCGACTTCGACCGCCCGGACGTGCTCGCGGTCGTCGACCTCGAGGCGTTCGACCCCCTCGAGTTCGACGCGGACGACGCCGTCACGAGCCACGCGGTCGACGTCCAGATCAACCCCGCCTTCGTCTACGGTCGCTACCGCAAGCTCGAGCGGGACATCCCCCAGACGGAGTGGCCCTGCCGGGAGTGTGGCGGCAGCGGCGTTCAACTGGGCGACGACGGCGAGGAGCCCTGCGACTACTGCGGCGGCTCGGGCTACATGTACGACACCAGCGTCGAGCAGGTCGTCCGCCCCCACGTCGTCGAAGCGATGGACGGCGAGGAAGGAACTTTCCACGGCGCTGGCCGCGAGGACGTCGACGCCCGGATGCTCGAGGAGGGCCGGCCGTTCGTCCTCGAGGTCAAGCGACCGAAGCGACGCGACCCCGACCCCGCGGAACTCGAGCGCGAGATCAACGCGGCGGCCGAGGGGAGCGTCGAGGTCGAGGGGCTCCGACTCGCGACCTACGAGATGGTCGAACGGGTGAAAGAACACGACGCGAGCAAACACTACCGCGCGGACGTCGAATTTTCCGAACCAGTCGACGAAGACGCGTTCGAGGCCGCACTCGAGGAGCTCTCGGGCACCACCGTCGAGCAGTACACGCCCCAGCGCGTCGACCACCGTCGTGCGGGCCTGACCCGCGAGCGCACCGTCTACGAGATCGACGGCGACCTCGAGCGCGAGGATTCGACCCGCGCGGAGGTTCGGATCCACGGCGCGGGCGGGCTCTACGTGAAGGAACTCATCAGCAGCGACGAGGGCCGAACCGAGCCCAGTCTGGCGGGGCTACTCGAGACCGACGCCGAGGTGACGGCGCTGGACGTCACCGGCGTCGAGGGCGAGGACGAACCGTTCGAGCTCGAGGAGTTCTTCCGGGACGAGCCGAGCGAGGAACGAGAAAGTCCGTCCGAGACGGCCGACTGAGGAGGATCCGTCCGTCAGCGATTCTCGAGTTGTGAGCGCGCTCGCTGGACGTAGCTGTTCCCGTCCCAGCTCCGTGCGTCGGTGATCGAGTCCAGAACACTGGCAGCCGTCGACGGCGAGAGTAAGTCTCGTTTTGTAAAGACCGACAGCAGCGTCGGCGTCGTAACGAGGCGCGCGGGCGGATCAGCGAACGTCTTCCGCCGACTCGAGATCACGATCCACGTTTGCCGGTTCCGTCGGTTCGGTTCCGGCTCCCGGTCGCGTCTCCGAGCGGGACGGCGGCGACGGCTCGACGTCCGCCCGTTTCGACGCGGAATCGGCGTCGAGAATCATCTGCAGGCGGCGCTCGACGAGGCCGGTACCGCTCATACCCTCGGGTACGACAACTCGAGACAAAAACGGTTGGACTGTCGACAGCTCCGTCGCGACTTCCACAACGATTTTCTCGCTTCCGTCCGACCCTCGAGTCATGCCGTTCGGCGTCGACGAGGCCGGAAAGGGGCCCGCGCTGGGATCGATGTTCGCCGCGGCCGTCCGCGTCCCGGAAGCCGCCGCGCTCCCCGAGGGAATCGCGGACTCGAAGCGACTCGCTCCGGAGCGCCGCGAGGAGCTGGCGGCGACGCTGTACGGGGACGACCGGATCGTCGTCGGCGTCGCCGAGGTCACGCCGACCCTGATCGACGATCCGGAGACCAATATGAACTCGCTCGCCGTGAGGGCTCACGCCGAGGCGATCGAGGGGGCGATCGAGACCGCCGACGTCTCCGCTGATTCGCCGGTGTCCGGTCTCTGCGACGCCTGCGACACCGATGCCGACCGCTTCGCCCGACGGGTCGCCGACGCCTGCGGACTCGAGCGCGACCTCGACATCGCGGCCGAACACGGCGCGGACGACACCGATCCGATCGTCGGCGCGGCGAGCATCGTCGCCAAGGTCGAGCGCGACGCTTCGATGGCCGCGCTGACCGACGAGTACGGCCCGGTCGGCAGCGGCTACCCGAGCGATCCGACCACCCGGGAGTTCCTCGAGTCCTACGTCGCCGAACGCGGCGAACTCCCACCGTTCGCCCGCGGGTCGTGGTCGACCTGCGCGGACGTCCTCGCCGACGCCGAGCAGACGGGACTCGAGCAGTTCTGACGCCGATTCAGGTCGTCGTTTTATGCGGGTTCCCGACGGGAGTACTGACGAGAGAGTCGTGCTCGAGATCGTCTGGTTCCTCGTCCTCGCGACCGTCGCGACGGGCGTCGTCTGGAAGGGCAGCGCCTGGCTCGAGACCTCGGCCGACCGGATCGCGGTCGGCTACGGCGTTCCGCCGGTCGTCCAGGGGGCGATCATCGCTGCCGTCGGCTCGAGCATGCCCGAACTGGTGAGCGTCCTGCTGGCGACGCTGGTCCACGGTGAGTTCGAACTCGGCGTCGGCGCGATCGTCGGCTCGGCCGTTTTCAACCTGCTCGTGATTCCGGGTCTCGCCGTGCTCGTCGGCACCGGCGGCGTCGAGACGAACCGCGAACTCGTCTACAAGGAGGCGCTGTTCTACATGCTCGCGGTCGCCGCACTCCTGCTGACGTTCTCGCTCGCGGTGATCTACTACCCCCTCGAGGGCGCGGGGCTGCAGGGCGAGGTCACGCGGTGGCTCGCGCTGTTTCCCCTCGCGCTGTACGGCCTCTACGTCTTCACCCAGTACTTAGACGCCGCCGAGGACGAACTCGAGGCCGATCCGTCCGTGAACCTCCCGCGAACCTGGCTGTGGTTCGGGGCCGGACTGGTCGTCATCGTCGTCGGCGTCGAGGGGCTCGTCCGGGCCGCGATCGGCCTCGGCGACGCCTTCGGCACCCCCGCCTTCCTCTGGGGGATGATCGTCGTCGCCGCGGGCTCGAGCGTTCCGGACGCCTTCGTCAGCATCGCCGCGGCCAGGGCCGACCGGCCGTCGGTCAGCATCGCGAACGTGCTGGGAAGCAACATCTTCGACCTGCTCGTCGCCGTTCCGATCGGTGTGCTCGTCGCTGGTACCCTGGCGATCACGTTCGCTCACATCGTCCCGATGATGGCGTTTCTCGTCCTCGCGACGGTCGTTTTCTTCGCGATCGCTCGAACGGGCATGCTGCTCTCGGAGCGAGAGGCCTGGCTGTTGCTCGGCGCGTACGGCGTGTTCGTGGTCTGGCTGGTGCTCGAGAGCATCGGTCTCTCGAACGTCGTTCCGACCTGAAACGGTGCGTCGACGGGCGGCTACTTGTCGGTCAGGAGCCGCTGGAGGATGTCCCCGTAGGCGGGACGGGTGATGAGCACGCCGATCAGCACGCCGAGGATCGTGATGATGGCAAAGCCGCGGAGATCGCCGAGGCTCAACACGGCCAGCGGCGACAACGCGATGATCGTCGTCGCCGCGGCGGCGCCGATGATCCAGAACGCCTTGCGGAACCGCGATTCGAAGACGCGCCGGGAGCTGACGTCGCCGTCGTCCATCACCTCGTCGGCGATGATGATGAGGTCGTCGACCCCGGTCCCGACGACGGCGATGAAGCCGGCGACGTGGGAGAGATCCAGCGGCATCCGTATCGCCGCAGCGAACCCGAGCAGGATGACGACCTCCGCCAGCGCAGTGACGATCATCGGTGCGGCCACCCGGGGATCGTTGTAGCGCAGGTAGACCATCCCGCTGACCGTCAGCACCGAGAGCACGCCGATCAAAAGCGAGTAGGTCTTGAACTGATCCGCGAGCGCGGGCTCGAGCGAGAACGTCTGCTCCTGCTCGAAGTCGAGGGGGGCGGTCAGGGCGCCCGACTGGAGGTTCACGGCGAGGTTGTGGGCGTCCTGCTGGGTCGGCACGATCATCTGGAAGACGGGGTCGTTCACCCAGTTGCCGGAAGCCATGCTCTCGCCCAGATCGGGGCTCATACTGTGGGCGTCGACGACCTCGTCGTCGACAACGGTGAGCAGACACCACTGCGGGACGCCGGGATCGAAGTCGAACTCGCCGGCCTCGCGGTCGTGGACGGCGCACTGGCCGATCCCCTCACCGGTGAAGCCGTACTCGTTCATCGCCGCCTGGTAGTCGGCGGCGGGACTGGAGCCGTCGGCGTCCTCGCTGTCGTCGACGGTGACGGGAACGTAGTGGTACCCCTCGCGGTCGTTGTACGACGCCGAGCCGACGTTGGCGAACTCCTCGCCCTGGAGGACGCTCTCGTTGGTCTGGGTGCCGTTCTCGTCGGGGTAGTAGGCGACGATCTGGACGTCCCCGCGCTCGGTCAGCATCTCGCGGAGTTCGGCGGGGCTCATGCCGGGCACCTCGGTGACGATGTAGTAGCCGTCGCCGACGGTCGCCTCCTGGTAGGCGGTCCCGCCTGAGAGGCCGGCCTCGTTGATCCGCAACTCGATCGTCTGGATGATCTCGTCGCGGGTCTGCTGGGTGACCTCGTCGTCGACGTCACCCTCGTCGACGTCGACGCCGGCCTCCTGCAGGGCGGCGGCGAACTCCGCGGCGGTCACCTCCTCGGCGAACACCTCGGCGGTGAAGCGGTTGTCGTCCTCGTGGTACCGCACGATGGCGTCGGCGGCGTCGACGCCGAGTTCGTCCTGGAGCGTCGACTCGACCTCGCGTTCCTGTTCCGGCTCGATGTCGATGGTGGCGCTCATGCCGACCGGCGGCGCGCTAATCCGGGTCCCGCCGTCGAGTCCGAGGCCGTACTCGAGGTTGGTCAGTCCCTCGTCGATCGACTCGTTTTCCTCCTCGACGAGCGTGTCGTCGTCCATCACCCCGCCGGGGACGAACAGCGCGACGAGCGCGGCGCTGACGAACAGTACCAGCAGGAGGATCCGCCAGTGCTCCTTGACGAAGGCGATCGGATTCATCGTGCCACCCCGTGGAACTTGTACCAGCGAAGCAGGCTCAGGTTCAGCATGTACGTGTTCATCAGGTCAGCTGCGAGGCCGACGAAGAGGATGATGCCGATCGAGGAGAGCAACTCGACGCCGAAGAGCCACGCGGCGGTCCCCATCACGAGCATCGCCATCATGGACGTGACGGTCATCGTGACGCCGGTTCGCATCGCGCGGTGGGTGCTCTCGTAGAAGTCACCGCCCCGGCGCAGGACGTGGTTGTTCAACAGGATGTCCGAGTCGACGGAGTAGCCGATCAGCATGAGCAGGGCGGCGACGGTTCCCAGCGAGAGCGGGATTCCGGCGATAGCCATGAACGCCAGCGGGATCACGATGTCCGAAAACGCCGAGACGACGATCGCGATCGAGGGAACGAACGTCCGAAACAGCACGAAGGCGAGCACGCTCATCCCGAGGAAGGCGACGGCGATCCCCAGCAGCGCGGTCTGCTGGGTCTGTTCGCCGAAGCTCGCCGACGTCGAGGACACCTGCTGGATGACCGCGGCGTCGCCGTCGGGCTGTAAGTTCGCCTCCGCCTGTTCGCTCAACGCCTCCTGGTCGGTCGAGGCGAACTGAACGATGTACTGGTTCTCCTCCGAGGCGACCGACTGGACGGACTCGGGCTCCTCGTCGAACGCCTCCGGAATCTCTCCCTCCGATGCGGTCGTCTGGACCGTCAGCTCCGTCCCGCCGGCGAAGTCCATCCCGAGCTGGACCGGCGTTCCGAACAGCAGAAACGACCCGACGAGAACGAGCAACGCGACCCCGAGAACCGCGAGCGGCACCGCCGCCAGCTGGCGGTCGCTGTACCGGGTGTAGTCGACCTCCGGTACGTCGAAATACCCCATATACCACCCACCTGGCAGTCGGGCCGTGTAAGCCTTCCTAATTTCTGTGTCAATCCGCTGTGAGAATAACTGGGGTCCGACGACGAGCTAAAACCGCTCGAGCTCGTAGACCGGGGTATGACCGCAGAGACACCCGAAGCGTCGACGATGATCGATGAGCCGGCCGACGCCGCACGGAACGCCTTTGCCGAGCGAGTAGTCGTCTCCTACCCTGCGGACCTCTCCGAGTGGGGTCGGTTTCAGGTCGAGAAACCCTCGTTCCGGGCGTTCCTCCGGAAGACCCGCGACACCGCGGAGCCGGGCGACGTCTGGGAGGAGTTCGTCGGCGTCGGCTGCTGTGGCAACACGCTCGACGTCCCGCTGCGGGTCGAGGACGTCGAGGGGGGCTCGCGAATCGTCGACGACACCGAAATCGAGTACGACGTCCGCGAGGCCTGTGGCGTGCAGGGGAGCTGGCGCGTCCAGAGCAAGGGCGGACCGAGCCACGGGTAGCGAGTTCAATCTGGTAGGTATCGAACGCTCAACACGCCGTCGTCGGCCGACCGACGCACCTCGACGCGGACCGCCTCGAGCCGGGCCGCCCGGGCGACCGTCTCCTCGTCCTCGAGGACGTCCTGCGCCGCGGCTTCGACCTCGTCCTCGAGGTTGAAGACGTGGATCTCGCCGGTTCCCGCCCGTTCCTCCTGAACGAGTTCGCCGACCTCGGCGTCGGCCGCGAGCTCCTTCTCGTGGGTGGTCGGCTCGAGGTCGCTGTCGACCAGCTCGATCGATCGCCGGTCTGCGACGTCGACGACCTCCCAGGCGACCTCGAGGGGCGGCTCGGGGGCGACGGTCGCCTCGAGGACGTCGTGGACCTCGAGGCCGGGATTCGAGGAGAGGGTGTGTACCTGTGCGGTCTCGACGTCGCGGACGACGGCCGACTCCGCTTCGGCGTGGGTGACGACGAACGTGCCCGTCTGTTCGGTCATAGCGGTTCGTAGACGCGTGGCGGGTTTCGAGGTTTCGGATCGGGGCGAGGCGACGGGACTTTTTGTCCCGGATTCGGTTCCCTCGTCGGTTACCGAACGATCGAGTAGTGAAATCACGAATCCGGCGGTGATTTTCGTCTCTGCGCCGATCATACTCGAGAACCACTTAACAATATAACATAAGTGTGGTGCATAGTTTCGACAGGGAGTCCGATCCGTCCCGGTGGCCGATTCGCCGCACGATGAACGACTTCACCACAGACGGGCGCCCCTCGAGTCCGGACGTCGATATCGACACCCTTGCTCGCTCGACGCTGCCTCTCGGCCCGTTCGTCATAGCGGGCCGACACGTATATCACTCGTTTCGATGTATTCGAATCCGTGAACGAACGACCGGATATCGTTCTCTTCGGGTTCGTCTTCGCGTTCGGGGCGATCGCCCCCGCAGGTTCGCTGTACGGAATGGCGGCGGTATCGGCGCTCGAGCCCGCCGGGGACCTCCTTCTCGTCGCCTGGTTCGCGCTGCTCGCCCTCGGGACCGCGCTGCTCGGCGCGCGGTTGCCGACGGACGCGCTGCTGGGCGGGACCCTTCTCGGAGCGCTCGTCGGATTCTGGGCGTTCGAGACCGCCGTCGGCTGGAGCTACGTCATGTTCGCGGTCGTGCCGATCGCACTCCTCGCGTTCGTCGTCGGCGCGTGGGCGGCGTACGAACGGAACCGCCGAAACGGCGAGGTCGACGAGCCGCCGTACGGTACCTGGCGGTACGTTTTCGTGTCGCTTGCGCTGGTTCCGATCGCGTTCTCGCTTCTCCTGCTGTTCGCCTGATACGGATTGTTGTAGCGTTCTACCGGTGATCGCTGTCCCCGCCCGAGCGATCACCGGTAAAGAACTACAGTAGTCCGTATGAGACCCGTCGACCGCAGCGCGTGACGGAACGCCTTTACCGCAGGCGGGTGCCCTCTCGAGCATGGACGTCGACATCGGCAACGCGCTCGCGTCGGTCGCTTCGCCGGGCGTCTCTCGAGACTCACTCGAGCGCCTGGACGAGCAGGTCGCCGACGCACACGAACGGATCGAGGACGGGATGGCAAACGGAGAACACGGGTACGAGGCGCTGAACCTCCCGGAGCGAACCGATCCCGACGAGATCCGCACGGCGGTCGAACCCGTCGCCGACGCCGAGGCCCTGATCACGGTCGGCATCGGCGGCAGCGCGCTCGGGGCGGCGACGATCACCGACGCGCTCGAGTCGGACACCGAGACCGTCTACCTCGACAACGTCGACCCCGCGTGGGTCACGGCCGAACTCGAGGCCCTCCCGCTCGAGAACACCGCCGTCAACGTGGTTTCCCGGTCGGGGACCACTGCGGAGACGCTGGCGAACTTCCTGGTCGTCAGAGAGGCGTTCGAGGACGCGGGCGTCGACTGGACCGAGCGAACGATCGTGACGACGGGCGACTCCGGCCCCCTCCGCGACCTCTCGGAGCGTCACGACCTGCCGTCGCTGAAGGTTCCCGACGGCGTCCCGGGCCGTTTCTCGGCGCTCTCCGCCGTGGGGATGGTCGCCGCCGCGGTCTGCGGCCACGACCTCGAGGCCCTGCTCTCGGGTGCCGCAGCCGAGGCCGACACCCTCACGGGATCGCTGTTCGAGTGTCCGGCCTACGCCTACGGGGCGACCAGCTACGCGCTGGACGCCCGGGGCGCCGGGATGAACGCGATGGTCCCTTACGCGGAGTCGCTCGAGACCTACTCGGAGTGGTTCGCCCAGCTGTGGGCCGAGAGCCTCGGCAAGGACGACCTCGGGCAGACGCCGCTTCGCGCGCTGGGCGTCACCGACCAGCACTCCCAGCTCCAGCTCTACCGCGCGGGTCCCCGTGACAAGCTGGTGACGTTCGTCACGCCCGGAGAGAGCGAGGATCGTTCGATCCCCGACACCGACGTCGACGATCTGGCCTACCTCGGCGACTCGACGCTCGGGGAGCTGCTCTCGGCGGAGTTCGAGGCCACGGAGGCGAGCCTCGCCGCGGCGGGCCGGCCGAACGTCCGGGTCGAACTCGACGGCGTCGACGAGTACGAACTGGGCGGCCTGCTGTACGGGATGGAGGCCGCCTGCGTGCTCGCGGGCGAACTCTACGGCGTGAACACGTTCGAACAGCCCGCCGTGGAGTGGGCAAAGAAGGCGACCCGGGGTCTACTCGGGGGCGGCGAGTTCGAGGAGGCCGACGCCGTCGCCGAGAAAACGGAGCTGCGAGTCGAACGGTAACGAGTCGGATCGACGACCGAAGCGACGGGTCGCGTCGCCGGATTGCGGAGCCCCTATGGGCGCGCGCTCGAAGGTACCGGTATGAGCGAGACTGCACGACCCGGCGGCGCGGGCTCGAGCGACGAGTCCACGGTCCCGTCGCTCGGCGTCGTCCCCGCCTCCGTTGCGATGGCCGCCGCCGTCATCCCCGTTCGCGGCGGCACCGAGGACCCGTTCGTCCTGCTGGCCGCGGCGTTCGCGGTCGTGACCCTCGTCGCGTTCCTGGCTCGTCGCCACGGTGCGCTCGGACGAGCGCCCGGCGCGCTGGCCGCCGCGGGCTCGAGCCTGCTGGTGGTGTTGCTGACGGGGTACGCGGTCAACCAGGGGACGACCGCCTCGGCGACCGTTCCGGGAGTCGGGTGGACGATATCGCTCCTGTTTCTCGCGTTCGCGGCGGCGGGTGCGTCGATCGGAATCGCCGCCGCCGACTACGCCGGCGTCTCGACGCGCGGTCTCCTCCACCGGGCGCGGCGGTTCTCGACGATGACGGTCGTCGGGTTCGCCGGGCTGATCGCGATGGCGTTCGCCGCGGTGTTTCTCGCGGATCTGGTCGCGGTTCTCGGAACCGGGAACGCGGCCCTCGATTCGCAACTCGTCCAGTACCTCTCGACGGCCGTCGGACTGGGTTCGGTCGCGGCCGTCTACATGGGGGTTCGCGGGTACGACCTGTCGTTTCTCGACCTCGAGGTGCCGAGTCTGCGGGCGGTGGGCTGGACGGTCGGCGGGCTGGTGTTGCTGTTCGGCGCGCTGATCGCGATCTCGGTCGCGATGACCGCCGTGGGCGTCGACACCGCCGATCACGGCACGACACAGCAGGTCGAACAGAACCCCGAACTGATCGTCGTGATCGTCCCCGGTATGCTGCTGGTGGTCGGTCCCTTCGAGGAACTGCTCTACCGAAACGTCGTCCAGAAATCGCTGTACGAGACGTTCTCGCGGTACGGTTCGGTCGTCGTCACGAGCGTCATCTTCGCAGGGGTCCACGTCGCGGCGTACGCGACCGCGGGTCCTGGACAGATCCTCGCGAGTCTGGCCGTGCTGTTCGGCCTCTCGCTGGTGCTCGGGTTCCTCTACGAGCGGACCGACAACCTGCTCGTCCCGGCGCTGGTCCACGGCGCGTACAACGCGATCCAGATGATTATTCTGGTCGCCTAGGTCGGGTTCTTGCGCGCCAGTCCCGACCCGCAGATCGGACACCGCTCCTTTTCTTCGTCGAACTCCCGTCCGCAGCCCTGGCACTGGAACCGCCAGCTTCGCTGTTCCTCGATCCCGTCGCGGGCGATCACCTCGACGTCGACGTTTAGCTTCTCGGCGACGTTTTGCATCGCGTAGTCGTCGGTGACGAGTGTAGCGTCGAGTTCGAAGCTCGCGGCGACGAGGCGAACGTCGGTGTCCGAGAGGACCTCGAGGTCGCCCGATTCGCTCGCCGCGCGTCGGACCTTCTCGGTGGTGTCCTCGTTGGGGATGTGGATGTGCATCCCCGAGCCCTCCATCGCGTCGTAGCGATAGGCGCTCTCGTCTTTGAGTTCCTCGCGGACGAGCGGAATCGTCGCGATCTGTTCCGTGGTGTGGTAGTCGTGGATAAAAGCCGAGGAGTCGAGAACGTACATACCGTTAGCGCTGAACGACGATGTAGTCTTTCACGGCGCGGACGCGGTTGATGGGCACGCGGAACCGGCCGTCGTCGTCGGTGTCGAAGTCGATCGTCTGGGTCGGGAGTTCCTCGTTCGGTTCGATAACGAGGTCGTGGAGCGTTCCCGATTTGATCTCGGTCGTGATGTTGTAGAGCATTCCCAGTTCCGTCCCGTCAGACCCCATGACGGACTTCCCCGAGAGGTTCTCGGCGAGCACTTCGCTCATGCTACCCCGTACTTACTAGTTGCTATTAAAGTCCACGGGCCGATCGAGCGGTGAGTTCCGCGGACGCCGACCTCGGTCGGCTCCCAGGGTCCCGTCTGCGGCGCCGTCACTCGGGTCGACCCGCAAGCCCGAGCGCCGTGACGATGGGTTTAACTACCGTCCTACGGACGGTTTACCCAAGACCTTCTCGGGTGGTCACCATGTCTGATTCGGATACGCACGACCCCACATCTTTACGAACGCCGATCGTCGCCGTCCTCGGACACGTCGATCACGGCAAGACCAGCCTCCTCGACAAGATCCGCGGCTCCGCGGTCATCGAGGGTGAAGCGGGCGCGATTACCCAGCACATCGGCGCCACCGCGGTGCCGCTGGACGTAATCTCCTCGATCGCGGGCGAGCTCGTCGACCCCGACGACTTCGACCTGCCCGGCCTGCTGTTCATCGACACGCCGGGCCACCACTCCTTTACCACGCTTCGCTCCCGTGGCGGGGCGCTGGCCGACATCGCGATCCTCGTCGTCGACGTCAACGACGGCTTCCAACCACAGACCCTCGAGGCGCTTGACATCCTCCAGCGCTCGCAGACGCCGTTTATCGTCGCCGCGAACAAGATCGACACCGTTCCGGGCTGGAACGCAAACGAGGACTCGCCGATCAACGCGACCTACGAGGCCCAGTCCGACCGCGTGCGCTCGCGGCTCGACGAGAGTCTCTACGAGATCATCGGCAACCTCTCGGACGAGGGCTTCTCCGCGGACCTGTACTGGCGGGTCCAGAACTTCCAGCGCAACGTCGGCGTCGTCCCCGTCTCGGCGATGACCGGCGAGGGGGTGCCCGACCTGCTGGCCGTGATGATGGGGCTCTCCCAGCGCTACATGAAAGAGGAGATGGAGATCGACGTCGCCGGCCCCGGCGTCGGCACCGTCCTCGAGGTCAAAGAGGAGAAGGGCTTCGGCAAGACGATCGACCTCGTCCTCTACGACGGCACGCTCCGGGCCAGCGACACGATCGTCGTCGGCGGCACGAACGAGCCGATCGTCACCGACGTCCGCGCGCTGCTCCAGCCCCGACCGCTCGAGGAGATCCGCACCGAGAGCCGGTTCGAGAAGGTCGACGAGGTGTCGGCCGCGACCGGGATCAAGGTCGCCGCGCCCGATCTGGGCGACGCCATCGCCGGCGCCCCCGTCCGGGTCGTCCGGGATCGCGAGCGCGCGGACGTGATCGCGGAGGTCGAGGACGAACTCGCGAGCATCGCCGTCGACACCGAGGAGACCGGCGTCGTCGTCAAGGCCGACACGCTGGGCAGCCTCGAGGCGATGGCCGACGCCTTAGAGGATGCGGAGGTCCCGATCGTCCGCGCGGAGGTCGGCGACGTCGCGCCCCGGGACGTCTCGGTCGCCTCGACGGCCGAGGAGGGGAAAGAGCAGGTAATTCTGGGCTTCAACGTCGACGTGCTCGGCGACGCCGAGCAACGGGCCGAGATCGAGGACGTTCGCGTCTTCACCGACGAGGTCATCTACCAGCTGATCGAGGAGTACGAGGAGTTCGTCGAGGAACTCGAGCGCGCCCAGCAGGACACCATCCTCGAGAACATCGTCCGCCCCGCGCGCTTTCGGATCCTGCCCGATCACACCTTCCGGCAGAACGACCCCGCCGTCGTCGGCGTCGAGGTCAACTCCGGCACCGTCCAGAACAACGCGAACGTCGTGAAGTTCGAGGGCAACGAGCCCGAGCGCGTCGGGCAGGTCAAGGGGATCCAGGAGCAGGGCGAGGACGTCGACGAGGCCCGAGCGGGCAACCGCGTCTCGGTCGCCATCGACGGCCCCACCGTCGGTCGCCAGATCGAGGAGGACGACGAGCTCTGGATCGAGATCCCCGAGAAACACGCGAAGATCTTGGAACAGGAGCTCTCGAGCGAGATCCCCGGCGACGAACTCGAGGCGCTGAACATGTACCTCGACAAGCAGCGCAGCCGGGACCCGTTCTGGGGCAAATAAGAACCGTCGTTCGGGGACTCAGTCTCGCGTTTCGGCGCGTGTTTTCATCTC
>NZ_JBLRWX010000020.1:0-41473 GCF_047921035.1 Natronococcus sp. | reverse complement strand
GGAGCGACCGACCATCCCCCACCCGAGAACGACCGTGACGAACCCCGTCGAGAGGGTCGTCCCGAGCGCGGCGCCCGCGACGCCCATATCGAGGCCGAAGATGAAGAGCGCGCTGAGGACGATGTTCAGCACCGCGCCGCCCGCGCGGGCCATCATCTCGGTGAAGGTGTCGCCGACGCCGGTGTAGGTGCGGCTGGCGATCAGGTTGAGGAGTTCGAAGACGACGGCGGGCGCGACGTAGACGAGGTAGGTGCTGCCGTGGGCGAGCGACTCGGGGCCGGCGCCGAACAGCCCGATCAGCCGATCGGGAACGAGGAGGAACGCGGCCGCGAGCGGCAACGAGATACCGATCGCGAGCAGGACGCTCTGGCTGACGACCAGTGACGCCCGCTCGTTCTCCTCGCCGCCGTAGTTCTGGGAGACGAGGCTGACGGTTCCGCCAGCCAGTCCGAGCCCGAGCATCGCGACGATCTCCCAGTAGGCCAGCGCGAACGCCAGGCCCGCGGTTCCGGCGGTGCCGACGGCGATTCCGACCATCGCGAGGTCGGCCGTCTGCTTGGACATGATCGCGACCCCGGTGACGATCCGGGGCCAGGCCAGCTCCACCGTCGGACGCAGCCGCTGGGCATCGATGATCCCCAGCCGCTCGAGGGCGCTCGCGACGAGCGCGGCCATGGCCGCCAGCCGCCCGGTCATCGCTCGAGCGTTTCGCGACGAGGGACTTCGGTTCGTCGCCTGTGGCTCCGGGACGCCACGCTCGAGCGACGCCTCGCGGAAGTCACGGGCGCAGTCTCGAGAGCATCGCCTTCAGGTGGGTCGGCGAGACGAGCGACGTGGGTCGATCCATGTGGACGCCGATCTCGCCCGACAGTGCGCTCAGCCCGACGCGCTGGATCGGCTCGGGCAGGGAGTACGCCCGGCGGAGCCAGTGACCGAGCTGCTGGTCCCGTTTCAGATCCTCGCGCCAGGCGTGTTCGTAGGCCGCGAGGGTGGTCGGGCGCTCGGGGTCGATCTCGCGGGCGGCGTGGTCTGCGGCGGTCGTCCCGTAGAGGATCCCGCCGCCGGTGAACGGCTTGGTCTGGGCCGCGGCGTCGCCGATCAGGAATCCCCGACGGCTCGTCACCCGATCCGCGGGGCCGATCGGGATCGCACCCGAACAGCGGTGGGCGACGTCGATCTCGTAGCCGTCGATCAGCTCCTCGAAGTGCTTGGTGACCTCGACGCCCGGCGGGGCCGCGAGGCCGTACTCGACGCCGGCCTCGCCGCGGGGGATCCGCCAGGCGAAGAAGGTCGGCGGGGTGAGGTGGACGTCGACGAAGTCCTCGTGGTCCGATTCCTCGGAAAAGGCGAGCACGCCGTGGAGGAGTTCGTCGGGCTCGGGGAGGCCGAGCTCCTGGCGAACCCGCGATCGGGGGCCGTCACAGCCTGCGACCATCTTCGCCTGGAACGTCGTGGGGCCGTCGGGACCGCTCGCGACGACCTCGACGCGGTCGCGCCGTTCCGTGACGCTCGTAACCGAATGGTGCTCCCGGACGTCGGCGCCGGCCTCGCGAGCGAGGTCGGCGAGGTGGCGATCCAGCCCGACGCGGTCGATGACGTTCGAGGCGACCTCGCGCTTGTAGAAGGGGTAGGCGTCGCTGCGGGGGCCGCCGACGTGAAAGCGCGCGCCGTGGATCTCGTTCTGCAGGAGCTCCTCGCGGGCACACTCGCCCGTCACGCTCCAGATATCCGTACTGACGTGGCCCGAGCAGGCCAGCGGCGTGCCGATCGTCCCCTGCTCGAGGGCGAGGACGTCGTGGCCGCGCTCGGCGGCCCGCCGGGCGAAGCGCGCGCCGGCGGGGCCGACGCCGACGACGACGAAATCGTACATATACCCTCCGTCTCGCTCGGACGGTAAGAAGGTCTCGAGTATCGCTCACCGGGGGTGCCCGTGTTCACGTCACACGGCCGAAACGCGGCGCTCGGGCGGTAGGACTCCGAGTCGTTCGATACCGTCGGCGGACTCGAGACGAATCGACCCAACAGCAATCGGACGTGGAGTCCGTCCGTCGGGCCGGATTTCAGTGAAATCGATACCGCTCTCGAACCAACTGACCGCGGTGGCGCGCGCTGGACTATCGCGAGCGAACAGCGAGCGATAGTCCGATGCCGTGCGAGGGATGAGTGAGTGAGCGGATACGAACGAACGAATCGGTTGGGGAGGATGTGGAAACTCCCTGTGTTCGTGCGAGCAGAGTCTGCTTCTGTCGGTATTACCGCGAAAGCCCCTGGCGTTCTCGACCGTTCTGACTCGCTGCGCGCTCCTTGCAGTCGCGTGCTTGCGTCGTCGGAACGGTCGAGAACGCCAGCCCCTTTCAGTCCCACCCGGGGGTGGTTGGTTGAGGCTGCAGATACAACGCCGGACGCTCTACACGAATATGTAGTGACCGAACTGCCTAATTCTGAATAACGAACTCGTACTACTTTCTACTGGTACACACAGCTTCCAGCGACGAACTGCGAGCACCCGAGAATGGGTCTCCGACTCCGTCTACGCCTCGAGCAGCTCCCAGAACCGCTCCTGGTCGCCCTCGAAGCGCTCGAGCAGGGCTCGGACCTCCCGGCGCACCTCGTCGTCGACGACGACGTGGACCATCCCCTCGTCGGGCTGGCCGTAGACGACGCTGGCGCCGTCGGGCGCGACCATGATCGCCGGGAGCACGACCAGGTCCTCCTCGCCGTCGACCAGGACCGTCGTCGGCTCCTCGCGCTCGAGACTCGCCCGGAGCGTCTCGAGGACGTCGGCGGTGAGTTCGGCGGGCGGATTGTGAGCCTCAACGTTCACTCGCTCGGTGACGGTTTCGCGGATCTCCTCCTCGACGAGCTGGCGTTTGGTTCGCTCGTCGACGAGCGCGACGTCGGGGTCGCGTCCGGCGCGGACGATGTGGTAGGTGACGACGTCGCCGACGGCGATCAGCGGTCCCGAGACGTCCTCGAGCAACACGTCGGCGTCGGTCTCGATCGGACCCATCGGCTCCTTGAGCTCGTGGCGGAGTTCGTCGGGTAAAACCAGCAGCTGCTCGTCCGCGCGATCGGGGCCGCCGTCGTCGTCGCGAGTCACGTTACCGGACCTTCAGCGCGTACGCGCCGGGCTCGGTGACCTGCATCTCCGTGGCGATCTCGCTGTCCTCGGGGTGGGCGATGACGACGTAGCCCGCCCAGTCCTCGGTCAGCGACGAGGAGTTACAGGAGTCGCAGGTGTCGTTGTCCGGATCGTTGACTCGGTGGCACTCGCGACAGACGAGTCGATCGGATGCCATCGTTACTCACCCGTGGCCGCTTCGCGCTTCTCGTGGTCCTCCTCGAGCCAGCCGTGTTTGCCCAGTCCGGGCTGTTTGGCGGTGAGGCCGATCTTCGAGTCGCGCGGGTTGCGTTCGTCGATGCTCTTGGTGACGATACGGGCCCGGACGGCGTCGTCGACGCCCAGCGTGCGGTTGGACTCGTTCGAGGCGAGCTGCTGGTTCTCGCCGTCGAAGGCGAGGTACTCGTCGGAGATCTGGGAGACGTGGAGCAGCCCGTCGACGGGGCCGATCCCGACGAAGGCGCCGAACTCGACGACCTCGACGATCGTACCGTCGACGACCTCCTGCATGTCGGGATCGAACGTGACCGCGTCGAACTCGGCCTCGTAGTAGACGCCCGGCTTGTTCGGGAGCACGGCTCCCTCGCCGATATCGTGGACCTCGGTGACCGAGACGACGCTGCCGACCTGCTCGTCCATCCGACCCTCGAGTTTGTCCTGCAGCAGTTGCTTGACCAGCTTCGGCGAGACGTCACCGAGCGCTTTCGGCGGTACTTCGACCGTATCCTTCAGTTTGACCCGTTTGTACATCTATGGTTGAGTGATTGCCAGCTTGTTTCTCCCGCGTAATGCAAGTACCGGTATGCTCGCCTCGAGCACCCGGTCGCGCAGCGGGCGATCGTTCGTGACGACGTAGTCGACGCTTCCCTCGCGGGCGAGTTCGACTAAGGCGTCGTCGGCGTACGATTCCTCCGTGTCGACGACGAGACAGCGTTCGGTCGCCAGGTCGTGGCCGACCGACGCGGCGGTTCCCTCGGTGCCGCCCTTCTCCGAGAGCCGACGGAGCTCCTCGATGACGGGCTGGGGCGCCACCAGTTCGGCGGAGCCGATCAGCCGCTCGAGTTCGTCGAACAGCCGGACGTTCAGTTCGACCGGCATCATCAACGCGCTCGTGTCGAGGGCGACCCGGGTACTCATGGCGCTGTCGTCGTCTTACTCGCGAAGCGTTCCCAGTCCGATCAGTCGCCAGCGGGCGCCGATCCGGCGGTTGATCGCGATCTTCGCGCCGGGTTCGGCCGCGACGGGGCGTTTGAGCTTGACCTCGCACTCCCCGCTGCGGGCGCTCGTGACCGCGCCGACCGTCGTCGCGGTGCCGACGGTCATCATCAGGGGTTCGCCCGTGCTGATCTCGTCGATGTCGGCCGCGTCGCCCGGTCCGCTCGTCTCCTCGACGTTGCCGACGACGCGATCGAGCAGGTCGACGTCCATCGTGAACTGCTCCCAGGTCGGCGGCAGCGACCCCGGCGGGCCGGCGATCCGTCCCGCGAGGGCGTCGCCTTTCGTCAGCGAGGGATCGAGTCCGGTTCCGACCCCGAGCAGCCCGCCGGGCGTGACCGACTCCGCGTCGGCGCCGCCGGCCTGCAGCGATCGAACCGTCGTCTGGATCGGGACGTACTCGGTCTGGCCGCCCTCCTCGACTTCGCGACCGGGACGGATCTCGAGTTCGTCGTCGACCTCGAGTTCGCCCTGTACGAGGCTGCCGCCGAGGACGCCGCCGGCGAGGTTCGCGGCGGTCGTCCCGGGTTTGTTGATGTCGAAGCTCCGGGCGACGTGCATCCGGGCGTCGGTCTCGGGATCGCGTTCGGGTGTCGGGATCTCCTCCTCGATCGCCTGGATCAGCAGGTCGAGGTTGACCTCCTGACCGGCCGAGACGGGGACGACGGGCGCGTCCTCGGCGACGGTGCCCTCGACGAACTCCTGGATCTCCTGGTAGTTCTGTCGGGCCTGCTCGGAGTCGACGAGGTCGACCTTGTTCTGGGCGATGACGATGTTGTCGATCCCGATGATGTCCAGTGCCATCAGGTGCTCCTCGGTCTGGGGCTGTGGGACCGGCTCGTTGGCGCTGACGACCAGTACGGCGCCGTCCATCAGCGAGGCGCCCGAGAGCATCGTCGCCATCAGGGTCTCGTGACCCGGCGCGTCGACGAACGAGACGGTTCGCAGCGGTTCGCTCGGCGACCCGTCCGCACACTCCTGATCGACGGTGTAGCGTTCGGGCTCCTCGAGGTCGGGACAGTGGCGGAACGTCGCGTCCGCGTAGCCCAGTCGGATCGAGATCCCGCGTTTCATCTCCTCTGAGTGCTGATCCGTCCACGAGCCGCTGAGAGCTTGCACCAGCGTCGTCTTGCCGTGATCGACGTGGCCGACGAGTCCGATGTTCACCTCCGGTTGTTGAGTTCCTGCCATAAGACGATGAGTAATCTTAGGTAGGAGTTCCCCCGTGCGACTGATAAACCTACTGTTCTCGGGGCGTATCACGGTGCCAAACAGTCCCGTGCGGTCGGGCGATCTCGGCTTCGTCACTCCGCGACAGGGGTATCGATCGGCGGCGCCTCCCAGACGACGTCGCCGTCCTCGAGCAACTGGAAGACGGTCGCCGTCTCCCCCGTTTGCTCGCCCGAAAGCGAAACGGTCGCGGGGTTGACGTCGACGCTGACGACCTCACTGGGCTCCTCCTCGTCGAGTTCGACGCCGAGTCGGTACGACTCGTCGTCCAGCGGGAGTTCCTCGCCGTCTTTCGTGAAGACGGTCTCGAGTTCGATCGTCGATCCCGGTTCGATCGCCGGCAGCCCGCCGGTTTCGGTCTCGTAGTGCCAGTGACCGGCGTGGGCATTCGCGACCTGCTCGCCGTCGCGCTCGTAGACCAGCAACTCGGTGACGTCCACCTCGTGGTCGGTGTCGTCGAACGGCTCGTCCACCAGGTCGTCGTCGAATTCGCCATCGTCGAGTTCGTCGTCGGTCGCGTCGTCCGTCGGGTCGTCGTCGGAGTCGGTACCCGTCGGGTCGTCATCGTCGAGACAGCCCGCGACGCAGAGCGCCGCGACCGAACTCGAGACGGCGAGCAGTCGCCGCCGGCTCGGCGAGCGAAGATCGTCGGTCATCGAGTAGCTACAGCGGGACCCGGCCGAAAGCGGTTCCGATTTCACAGGCGAGCCACACGGCGACCGACGGGGCGGAAGCGGCGAGTGGGCGATCGGCCGATTCGAACGTGCTACTCCGCCTCGTCCGGCGGCACCGTCTCCTCGTCGGCCTCGACGAGAGCGAACTCGGTACAGCCACACCGGCAGCTCTCGCTTCCGATCGCCTTGATCGTCCCGTCGGGCCACTGTCTGGCCGCGTAGACCGCACCGCAGTCCGTACACTCCGCCAGCTCTCTGGAAACGTCGTCCCTGTTCGCCATCCCTTACCGGCGGATGACGTCGTTCGTAAATCAGCGTTTCGCTCGCGGAGGGACGCGTACTCCGGGTGCTCGGATCTGAGATCTGGATCCGAACCGAGTCAGAACTCGTAGTGTGCGATCTCCCGGGAGCCACAGCCGGCGCACTCCTCGTCGTCTGCCGTCAGCTCTCGCCCGCAGTTTCGACACTCGTAGCGCGTCGTTCCGTCGTGGCCTCGAACACCGAGTGCATCGAGTACCCCCATACAGCCTCCGGCTTCGAACCGCAGGGTGATTAATCCTGTTGTCTAGCGTGACACTACGTCTCACTGGATCGAGCGACCGACCTCCTTTTTTCGCTACCGCCCGTTCGATCCGTCGTGAGCGAGTTCGCGTTCGAACTCGAGCTGTGTGCCGCCCTCGAGTCCCGCGGTGACCGCCTCCTCGCCCGGCAGCTCGGCGCGGGCGTCGCGGATCCGGGCGGACGCGTCCTCGACATCGTCAGCGTCGAGCCCGGTCCCGCGTTCGCGGATCGAACCGCGATCACGGGCGAGGCGATTCCCGCTGCGGCGATCGAATCGCGGGTCGGTCCCGGCCGCGCACGGTACTGGAAGGACGCGTTCGACTGCCATCCCGAGCGGGCGCGACGGGCGACCGAGCGCGCCCTCGAGGTCGGCTTCTTCGAGCGCGAGCGCCGTAACGGACGGGAGTACGTCCGTCAGGTCGCCCGCTACCCCGACTGGTACGACCGGCTCGTCGGCATCGAGAACAAGCCCGATCTCGGCCGGCCGGGCGACCTCGAGGCCCAGCTTCGAACGGACGTCAGCCTGGGGCTCGTCGACGAGGCCGTGCTGGCGACCGAGAGCTACGTCACGGGCGCCCACCGAAACGGCATTCCGGACGAGGTCGGAATCTGGCGGGTTCGCCGCGAGGCGGGTGCCGTCCGAGAGATCGACGTGCTTCGGGAGCCGACGCCGCTGCCCGTTTCCGAGCCGGGGGTCGAACCGCTCGAGACCCACCCCGGTCGGACCGACGTCGCCGTCGTCTCGCCCCCCGAGAAGACACGCGCCCGGCGGCGGCTCGCCGAGCGAGCCTACGGAAAGGGGTGGCGAACCTACGGCTTTCCCGACTGTACGAGCTGTCGAGCCGACGGCCCGAGCGGCGCGACGCTGCCGTACTGCGAGTGGGCGAGTCGAGTCGTCGACGCGGAGAGCGACTGCGGTACCGACTGCCCGGGGTACGAGCCCGAACCCGGACCGGACGTCGACCTCGAGACCGAACGGGACGACCGAACCGACTGGGTCGCGGATCCGGACGGAAAACGCCGCAGCCAGGCTGGACTCGAGCGCTTCCGGTGAGCGAACGCCGATGAATACGGATCGCCTTCGATACTGTGCATCGAAGGCTCTCGGTTCCGTCGCCCGGAAAGTGAAACGCCGAGGCTTTTACGTACCGAGTCGCTATATTCGGTTGACTTCGCGGTACTATCTCTGTACGTTGATCGAACTGCTCGGACTGAAACACCGGAAATTTAATTCATGGGAACCACTGAAAACTTCACGACACGAATCGGACGAGAGCTATCTGAAGCGGTAAAGGAGTACGGGCTGGCGTTCGTTATGGTCGCCAGCTACTTCGGCTCCGGATCGGTGTTCATCGCGAGCCAGGCCGGCGTCATGCACGGCTACACGCTGCTGTGGGCCGTCGTCGGCGCGGTGTTGCTCGGCGTCATGGCACAGGACATGAGCGCACGCCTCGGGATACACGGCCGGCCGCTCATGCCGTTCGTCCGCGAGAAACTCGGTAAGGGGCCCGCGACGGCGATCGCGGTGTTCCTCTCGATCGGCTGTGTCGCCTGGACGCTCGGCCTCGTGGCCGCCGTCGGCGCAGGGGTCTCCTTCGTTACCGGGGGCGCCATCGCCTGGCAACCGATCGCCGTCCTGGCGACGTTTCTGGCCATCGGCGTCGGGTTGCTGAACTACCACAAGATCGAGAAGCTGATGATCGTCATGATGCTGTCGGTGATGGTCCTCTATCTCGCCGTCGCCGGCCCGAGCAATCCGGATCTCGGCGCGGTCGCGCTCGGGTTCGTCCCGACGTCGGACTCGCTCGGCGCGCTCGCGATCGCCGCGGGTCTACTGGGGACGACCGCGCTGTGGCCCAACTTCTTCCTCGAGTCGATCCTCGTCGAGGAGAAGGGCTGGACCGACGAGAGCGACGTCTCTGACGCCCGCCGGGACCTCGCCGTCGGCTTCACCGTTGGCGGGATCACCACGGTCGCGATCCTGGTCGTCTCGGCCGCGGTGTTACAGCCGATGGGCTTTACCGAACTCGAGTCGTTCATGACGCCCGGCGAGGCGCTCGTCGACGTGTTCGGAACGTGGGCGATGGTGCTTTTCATCGCGGGCGTGACAGCCGCGGCGTTCAACAGCATCATCCCGATCATGTGGACGCCGGCGTACATCATCCCGCAGGCGATGGATATCGAGGTCGACCAGAGCAGCCGACTGTTCAAGCTGATCTTCGCCGGCCTGACCGGACTTGGACTGGCCTCGCCGCTGATCAGTAGCGCGCTGAACCTGTCGGTCGTCGACATGGTCATCCTCTTCCCGACGTACAACGGGATCTTCGGCCTGCCGCTGGCCGCCCTCCTGCTGTTCTGGGCGGTCAACGACAAGGAGACGATGGGCGAGTACCGCAACACGACCGCGCTGAACGTCGTCAACGCCTTCCTCGTGTTGCTGGCGTTCGTCCTGGCGATCTTCGCGGTCCAGGACTTCCTCGACCTGCTGTTCGGCGGCGGCTTCTAACCCAGCCCGTTCACTCGAGGACGTACCGCTCGCCGTCGACCGCCAGTGGCTCCTCGAACGCCTCTTCTGCGGGATAGTAGTGTGCCAGGTGGACGAGTCGGGTACGGCCCGCCTCGAGTTCCTCGGCCAGCGCCAGCGCCCCCTCTCGGGTCATGTGTTTCGAGCCGAACGTGTAGGGTGTCCCGTCGGGTCCCTCGTGGCGTCCGCCGGCGGGGTGGGACGCACAGAGGTGTGCGGGGACGATCGCGTCGGCCAGCAGGAGGTCCGGATCGGCGAGGGCCGCGCGGGAGCGGTCGGGAACTTCGTAGTTCGTATCCCCCGTTATCGACAGCTTCGCCCCCGTCTCGGGGTCCTCGATCGCGAGCCCGTAACAGACCAGCGGCGGGTGGTCGACCGGGACGAACGTCACGTCGAGCCCGCAGATCCGGGTCGGCTCGAGCGGCGTCGTCGGGCGAACGGTGATCGTGTTCAGGTAGTGGTAGTCCTCGGCGACGGTTTCGGCGACGCTGTTCCCCGTTCGGGGGTCGGTCTCGTCGGCCGCGTACACGTCGAGCGAGTCGAACACCCGGAAGGCGTTACCCAGGCCGTCGAGGTGGTCGAAGTGGATGTGGGTGACGATGCCGGCGTCGGGCAGCGGTACGTCCTCGCGGAGAAACTGGGCGCGAAAGTCGGGGCTGAAGTCGATCAGCAGCGACTCGTCGGTTCGCTCGTTCTCGACGTGGACCGAGAAGCGGGTGCGCTCGACCCCCCGCTCGCGGGCCGTCCGGCAGGTCTCGCAGTCACAGCCCACGGTCGGCGTCCCGGTCGTGTCGCCGGTGCCGAGCAGCGTGACTCGCATCGTCACCGACCCGTCACCTCGAGGGTGACGTCGCTCGAGCGCGCGCGACTCGATCCCGAACCGCCCGCGGGCGACCGCCGGCTACACATACACCTCCCCTTCGGCGAACGCCCGCTCGACGAACTCGTGGTCCTCCCGTTCCTCGTAGCGCTCGGTCGGCAGCACGTGCACCTCGAGGACGGTCCCGTGCTCGAGGCCGACCTCGCGGGCCAGCGCCTCGAGTTCGCGCTCGGGCTCGAGATCCTCGAGTACCAGCAGTAGCTCCGCCTCGCTGTGGACGTCGCGGTCGTCGCCGCGGACCGCGCTGCCGAACGCGACGAGGTGACGGATCGACTCGCCGTACTCGGCCCGCGCTCGCTCGGCGAACGCCGCCGGTGCGTCCGTCCGTTTCGATCCATCGCTCATTGTCGGCCATTCGAAGCCGGCATATATAGGGCGTTCCCCGATCCGTCGTCGGGTCGGTTCCTCGAGTCGTCTCGCTTCCGTCGGAATTCGGCGCTCGTGTTATCTCCAAGTGCAAACTGCTCGCTTCGCTCGCAGTTTCTACTGGGCGAACAGCCGTCCGAGACGCGCGACAGCGCGTCTCTCTGCGGAACGACGATCGAAGCGCGAGCGTAGCGAGCGGTGAGTGAGTCGTCTGTACGTAACGGGTACCCGGAGCGAAGTCACCCCGAAAAGAGGGAGATTGTAGAACGGGTCGTCGATCAATTCGCCGAGCCCGACACCGAGCCGGAACTCGAGCCCGACGGGTCGTCGTCCCGCGGATCGTACTCGTGTTCGCGGAGCAGATCCGGCTCGACGTCCCGGAGGACGGCCTCGTGGGTTGCCTCGAGCACCACCGGGGGCGCACAGTTTTCCTCTTCGGCCTCGAGCCAGCGCCCCAGACAGAGACACCAGCGGTCGCCGGGCTCGAGTCCGGGAAACTCGAGTTCGGGCCGAGGCGTCGTGAGGTCGTTACCGCGGGCCTTGCTGAACTGCAGGAACTCCTCGGTGAGGACGGCACAGAGTTCGTGGCGGCCCCGGTCGCCCTCGACGCGCCGACAGCAGCCGTCCCGCAGGAAGCCGGTCGTCGGGTCGGTGCTACAGGGCTCGAGTTCGGTGCCGAACACGTTCCGATCGGTCATGTCGAACTCGTCGGACGGCGAGCGGAAAAGCGTGGTGTCGGCGGCCTCGAGCCCGGTCACCGCGCGTGGGACTCCAGGCTCGGCGGGCTCACCGGCTCGAGGTCGCGACTTGTGAGGTACTCCTCGAGGAAGGTCGTCCGCTCGCGGATCTCCTCGGGTGCGTGGGCGTCGGTGCCGAGGGTCACGGGAACGTCGTACGCCCGGAGGGCCTCGAGGAACTCCTCGGAGGGGTGGACGAGCGGGTCCTCCCGGGTCGCCCGGCCGGCGTTGATCTCGGGGACGGTCCGCGAGTCGTCGAAGGCCCTCGCGACCCGCTCGTAGTGGTCCGTCGTCGTCCGCCCCTGTAATGGCGGCGTTCGCTCGATGAGATCGAGGTGGGCCGCGACGTCGAACAGTTCCGAGTCGATCAGGGCCACGAGCCGATCGATGTAGTCGTCGACGACGGTGTCCCGATCCGATTCGGACAGCCCCTCGAAGTTCGAGGCCACCTGGACGTTCTCGCCCTCGACGGCGTGGACGCTGCCGATCGCGTACTGGAAGTTCGCCTCCTCGAGGAAGGCGTCGATCTCGGCCTCGTCCCGGGGGTCGTAGTCCATCTCGACGGCGTCGTAGACGTCGATTTCCCCTCGTTCGCGGACCTGCTCGATCGCGTCGCGGCGCCGCTCGTAGGTCAGATCGAGGTTGAACCCGTAGCGGTTGCGGGTGGCGTTGGCCCGATCGCGCGAGCTGATCGAACAGTGGTCGGTCAGCCCGATCCCCTCGAGGCCCGCCTCCTCGGCGGCTCGTACCATCCCCGGCAGGAAGGAGCCGTCCGAGTAGCTCGTGTGGGCGTGGAAATCGTACATACCGGCTCGAGGGAGCCCGAACAGTTGGTCGTTGCGCTCTCGACGCTGTGGGTGGGTCCGATCCTCGCCGTCAGTGGTCGTGGTCGTGATCGTGGCTGTGGTCGTGATCGTGATCGTCGCCGCTGCCGCCGCCGACGTCGCCGCCCGCCACGAGGGCGTCGTGGTCGCCGTCGATCATGTCCATGTTCTTCAGGTTATCCCGCTCCTCGAACTCCTCGACGGCGTTGAGCAGGTCCTCCTGGGTGAGCATGGTGCGGTCCTCGGTCAGCGCCTCGAGGACGGCCTCCCGGAGCACCATCCGGAGGTCGCTGCCGGTCATCCCCTCGGTCGCCTCCGCGACGAGTTCGGGGTCGAACTCGTCGATCCGCATCTGTCGAGTGATAACCCGGAGGATGTCGGCCCGCATGTTGTAGTCGGGCTTGGGAAAGTTGACGATCTCGTCGAAGCGACGCCAGGCGGCCGCGTCGAGCTGATCGGGGTGGTTCGTCGCCCCGATCAGGAGGACGTCGTCCTGGATCAGCGAGATGTTGTCGATGCTCTTGAGCAGCGTATTCACTGCGCGCTTCAGGGCGGCGTGTTCGTCGCTGCGCCGCGTTTTGGCGACGAAGTCGAACTCGTCGATAAAGAGGATACACGGCGAGAGTCGCTTCGCGACCTCGAAGGTCTTGTCGACGTTTTTCGCCGTCTCGCCGAGGTACTGGCTCGTGATCATCGAGAGCTTGACCTCGACGAAGGGAAGATCCATGTCCTGGGCCAGCGCCTGCGCGGTCGAGGTCTTGCCCGTCCCCGGCGGGCCGACGAACAGCAGCTTGCCGATCTCGCGCAGGCCGATCTCCGCGAGGTAGTCGCGGTGTTCGATCGCCTTCGCGATCTTGTCGATCTCGGCCTCCTGGCCCTCCGTCAGCACGAGGTCGTCGAGGGTGACGTCGACCTCCTCGGGGGCGCGGACGTCGACCAGGTCGAGCATCTCCTCGTCTTCCTCCTCGTCGAAGTACTCCTCGAGCAGGCCGTCGATCCAGACGCGATCGGCCTGGATCGGCCGGTTTCGCTCGCGAGCCGCCTCGTGGCTGACGTCGACGTCGTACTCCTCGTGGTCGGCGAAGTGTTTCGCGAGCGTCGGGTTCTCGAGCAGTCGCTCCTCGTCGGCCCGGTCGAGGTACCACTGTTCGGCCATCCCCTCCTCGGTGAACGTGATCGTCCCGGAGAACTCGTCGCGGTCCGTAAACATCAGTCCCGAGACGGCCTCCCAGGGTCGGTCGACGCCCGTCGCCTGTCGGACGGTGGTGTTGGTCGCCGACAGCGGACGGGTGATTCCGCCCCGCGCTCGGCCGCCCTCGTCGTCCTCGCCGTCGTCGCTCCCGCCCGTCCAGAAGACACGGCGGTACGACGGCGGGAGATCGTTCTCGTCCAGCGTCCTGTCGTCGGAATACACGCTCGTCGTGAGCACGAACTCGACGACATCGAGCGCTGCGTCACTCATTCGGTCAACGTATTCTCTACGCGCCCTTAACGTCGTCGTCACGCGGCGACGCTCGCAGGCCGGCCCGGGTGGCACAACGGTTTTCGTCCACTAGCTCACACACGTACGCATGAACGTGTTGCTGGGACTGGCCGGAAGCGACGAATCGATCACCGCGTTGCGCCGGACGATCGAACGCACCGGCGACGTCGGCGACGATCTCACCGTCGCGGTCCTCGAGAAGGCCGACACGGAGCGATCCCAGGAGGAGATGTACCGCCAGGCCGAGAAGCTGCTCTCGGAGGCCGGCGTCGACGCCGAGATCGAACGGCTCGAGGGCGATCCGGGCGCCTCGCTGGTCGACTACGCCGAACAGGGCGAGTTCGACCAGCTGGTGATCGGCGGCGGAACCATCAGTCCGATGGGGAAGATTCAGCTGGGGTCGATCACCGAGTTCGTCCTGCTGAACGCCCCGACGACGGTCAAGCTGGTGCGATAACGATGCCCGATAGAGTGTATCCCGACGCTCCGTCGGGGCCGTTTCCCGCCCCGCCGGCGACCGCCGAGGACCAGTCGGGCCGGGAGATCGAGTTCCGGGCCGTCGACGAGTTCGAGGGCGAGGCCCTCGACGACACCGTCGAGATGTACGTCGAGTTCGACCCGACCGACCGCGCCCAGGGGATCCCGCCGACGGGCGAGGGGCGGATCCGCAACTGGCTTGAGACGATCGCGGAACACAGCGTCAACGTCGTCGCCCGCCACGGCGAGGACGTGGTCGGCCACGCCGTGCTCGTTCCCGACGTCGACGAGCCTGCCGAGATCGAGGACGTCGGTGGTATCGAGTGGGAGTTAGCGATCTTCGTCCTCCAGGACTACCAGCAGTCGGGGATCGGCACGAAGCTACTGAAACACCTGCTCGGGCACGCGATCGAGCGCGGTATCACGCACGTCTGGTTGACCGTCGAGCGCTGGAACACGCCCGCGATCGCGCTGTACGAACGCGTCGGATTCGAACCCACCGGCACGGAGAGCTTCGAACAGGAGATGGGGATCCTGCTCGACTGACGACGGTCGTGCGTTCGGCAGCCGGACCGAGTGCGAGAGGGCGCAGCGATTCGTTACGTAGAGACGACTCACTCACCGCTCGCTACGCTCGCGCTTCGATCGTCGTTCCGCAGAGAGACGCGCTGTCGCGCGTCTCGGACGGCTGTTCGCCCAGTAGAAACGGCGAGCGAAGCGAGCAGTTTGCCCGCCTACGTAACGGCCGAATTAGCCGGAGGTCCGGAAACGAAAACGTGCCGTGCGCTCCCGTTACACCGACAGCACGGGCTGGCTGGCGTAGGACAGCACGTACTCCGCGGCCTTCTCGAGGACCTCCGCCGAGGCCCCGGTGACGGGCTCTCGCGGCAGGACGATGAAATCGGCGTCGACGGCGTCGGCCGTATCGAGGACGACGTTGCCCGGATGGCGGGTCTTGCGCGTCGTCGAGAACCCGTGATCGACCGACGTCGACAGCGAGACGCCCTCGTTGTCGGCGATGTGGCTGATGTCGTCGAGAAAGCCCTGCGTGCTGTCGGCGACGGCCTCCTCCTCGACGGTGCCGGCATCTATCCCCTGTACGACGCCGCGACCGAGCACGAACAGCGTGTGGACCGACGCGTCGTAGCGGTCGGCGACGGCGACGGCGTACTCGACGGCGGTCGCGGATTCCTCGCTCCCGTCGACCGGCGCGAGAACCGTGTCGACGGTAAACGACTCGCTGGCGTCCATACGCGGCAGTGTGTGTTCCGGCGTCAAAAAGACTCCCCACGGCGGCGGGTTCGCGGCGTCCCGCGTTGCGGACGCGAGTCGGGCCGCCCCTCGGATCGGCTCGAGCGCGACGGGAGCGTTTAAGCCCTGGCGCCCGTACGTGCCGGGTATGTTCGATACGGTCGTCGTCGCCACGGACGGCTCCGACAGCGTGAACCGCGCGGTCGACGTCGCGCTCGATCTCGCCGAGAAGTTCGACGCCGAGGTCCACGTGCTCTCGGTGATCGACGCCAGCGAGGTCGACGCCTCGCCCGAACAGCTCCGCGAGGAGCTCCGGACGGCCCTCGAGACGACCGCCGACGCCGCGCTTGCGTCCGTCGAGGACCGAACCGAGGGGGAGGTGACGACCGCCGTCCGGGAAGGCCGACCCGCCGCGGAGATCTGCGAGTATGCCCGCGAGGTCGACGCCGACGTCGTCGCCACCGGAACCCGCGGCCGCCACGGCGAGAACCGCCTCCTGCTGGGCAGCGTCGCGGAACGGGTCGTCCGTCGCTCGCCCGCGCCCGTGCTGACGGTCCGCCAGCTCGAGACGACCGACGACGCCGCCGCGGCCTGATCGGGGTCGGGGTCGTCGATCGGCGGTTACTTCCCGCCAGCCCGCCCAGTGGGGAGTATGTACGAGGATCTCATCGACAGCGCCGACTTGCCGACCGCTCGCAAGTCGGTACTCCCCGGAACCGGCTTCTTCCTCCCCGACGACTTAGAGGAGGATCTCGAGGACGAACAGACCAAGGCCGCCCTCGAGGGCGCCGAGGTCGCGGTCGTCGCCGACCCCGACGCCGACGGGCTGGCCTGCGTCGCCCTGCTCCGGGAGGCCTACGGCGACGTCCGGAACGTCCCCGAGCCCGACGCGGACGGGGAGGACGATGCGGATGCCGAATCGGCCGACGACGCCCACGAGGAGAACCTCGCGCTCGCGGCGGGGGAGGCCGAGGATCCTCTCGAGGAACCCGAGCCCACACCCCACGAGGTCGCGCTCATTCCTGCCAGTCCCCACGACTTCGAGGATGCCCTCGCGCGGGTCGCCGAGTACGGCGACGCGGGGATCGACCTCTTCGTCTGCGACCTCTGTCCCGACCGGTACGAGTACGTCGAGGACGAGCTCGCGGCGGCCCTCGAGACCGCCGACCGTGTCTCGTGGTACGACCACCACCAGTGGGACGACGACGTCGCCGGGGCGGTTCGCGACGCGGGCGTCGACCTCGTCGTCGGCGACTCCGACGAGGAGTGTTCGGCCGACGTCGTCTACCGCTCGCTCGAGTACGACTTCTCCCCGATGTACGAGGAGCTCGCGGCGGTGACGCGGGATCACGACCTTTGGCTTCGCGAGGACCCGCGCAGCGACGACCTCGCGGATTACGCCTACTGGACCGACCCCGCCGAGTACGTCGAGGTCGTCCGGGAGTACGGCGTCGACCTCCCCGAGTGGGTCGGGGACTTTCTGACCGAGCGCCGCGTCGAGAAGGAGGCCCTGATCGAGCAGGCCGTCGGTCGCTCGGAGTTCCGCGAGATCGGCGGCTACACCGTGGGGATCACCTACGGGCGCTGTTCGCAAAACGAGGTCGCCGAGGCGATGCGCGAGCGCGGGGCCGACGCGTCGATCATCGTCAAACCCGCCGGCTCCGCCTCCATTCGGGGAACCGACGAGTTCGAGCGCTGCCACGAGGTCGCCGGCCAGGTAAACGGCGGGGGCCACCCCAAGGCCGCGGGCTGCAAGCCCGACATCTACGACGACATGCTCGACTACGCGATGCACTGGACCTCTCGAGGCGCGGTCGCAAAGCAGGTACTGCTCGACGCGTTCCGCGACGTCGCGGAGTCGGCGGCCGAAGACGAGCCGTCCGACGCGTCCGACGACGCGTAATCTCTCGACCTCGATCGGGGCCGAGGACGCGTTCTCGCTTTCGGCGTCGGAGTCGACTACCTCGCGGCGTCCCGTCGCCGGACGACGTTCGACGAGGTGATCGACAGCACGGTCGTGTCGTCGACGACGACGCTCCGGCCGAACGTGACGTAGCCGCGATCGGATCGGCTCTCCGACGGGGTCTTCTCGAGCACCTCGACACGAACGCGGAGCGCCTCCCCGGGACGGACCGGCTCGTGCCACCGCAGGTCGTCCATCCCGAGCCCGCCCATGTTCGCGACGCCGTCCTCGCCCTGAACGACGTCGGTGACGAACAGCCGAACCGACAGGCAGAGCGTGTGCAGCCCGCTGGCGACCAACTCGCCGAACATCGACTCCGCCGCCGCCTCCTCGTCGACGTGGAACGGCTGCGGATCGAACTGCTCGGCGAACTCGACGATTTCCTCCTTCGTGACGGTGTAGCCGCCGGTTTCGAAGACGTCGCCGACCGCCAGATCCTCGTAGTAGCGTGTCACGGCCAACGGTTCCACGAAGAGGGAGGTAAATCGGCCGGTGGGAGCTACTGCTGGGAGAGGACGTAGGCCCGGACGAGCTGCAGGACGTGGACGAACACCCCGGCGACGGCGACGTAGACGCCGATCGTCTGCAGGCCGACCGAGGCGTTTCGGTTGTCCCGGACCTGCCAGATCTCGTAGCCCAGCCGGAGAATAAAGCCGAGGAAGATCAGCGCGAAGCCGGCCAGCAGCAGCTCCGGCAGGACGAAGCTACCGACGAGGATCGCGATCACGCCGCCGATGAAGGCGTAGGTCGAGAACCGCCCCCAGTGTTCGAACGTGATCGAGCGGGCGTAGACGTACCCCGAGATCAGGGCCATCATGATCGCGGTGATAACCGCCGTGATACCGAGGATCGTCACCCGGAGATCCGGCGGGGCGAACGCGATCACGCCCGCGCCGAAGGCGGCGAACGCGACCTGGAGGATCACCATTCCGAGAAACGCCGTCCCCATGTTCCCGTTTTTGACGCCCCGCTCGGCGATCAGATCGCCGATCGTGATCGCCGCACCGTAGACGACGACGCCGACGATCGGCACCGAGAACACGAGCTGGTTTACTTCCGCGATCGGCGTCATCGCGAAGGCGTACATCAACGCGATGGTGACCGCCATCAGGCCGCTCGCGCCGCCGATGACCGTCACCTCGCGGCGCGACAGTCCGAAGCCGCGGTCGGTCTTCTGTGGTGTCTCGAAGGAACTCATTGGAGTCAGGTAGCCGGGCCGTCAGGAAAAGGCTGCTCCTTGGCGCTGCTCGTCGCCGTCCGGGTCGTCGGTCGGTGTGACGCCCTCGAGTTGCAGGCCGCGACTACGCGTCGGCGACGTTCCACCGATCGGAGTAGGCCGTCCCGCAGGCACACTGCGCGTAGGCGTGGACGACTGCACCCTCGGCGTAGATCCCGCCGACGTCCTCGTTCTGTTCCTCGGCGAAGGCGAAGACGAACTGGGGCTCGTGGTCGCCGTCTGCGTCGGCGTCGGGACACTCGCCGCTGGTGAGGTCGTCGTTGATCTCCCCTTCCTGTTGCATCGCGGTCTTGGCGAAGCCCATCGCGTCGGTGTCGGTCGCGGCCTTGAACGCGTTTCGGCCGCTCTCGCCGTCGACGATCATCACGATCCCGTTCTCGACGGGGTCGCCGAACTTCTCGAAGCGCTCGTCCGCGACGTACGAGTCGGCCAGGAACAGCGCGACGTCGTCGGGTCGCTCGCCGGCCAGAAACTCCTCGCGTGGATCACTCATACGGCGCTATCGACGCTCGAGCGGGAAAAAGGACGCGTCATCCCCTCGTCAGCGCTCGAGGTCGGCGTGCTCGAGCATCAGCCGCAGGGTCGCCTCGGGCGAGAGGTCGTCGTCCAGCTGGGTCGCGTACCAGGTCAGCAGTTCGGCGAACACCTCGCGGACGTCGCTCGAGGACGCCCGGTGGCGCGCGACCTCGCCGTCGACCTTCAGCGCGATGTCGACCGCGTGGGGCTGGGGGACGTCGGCGAGGTCGGATCCGATCTCGGAGCGCTCGCCGCGGCCGTCGGTCAGCACCGCACTCGAGGACTCGCTCGAGTCGTCGCCCTCGGAGCGAACGAGAAACCGGTTCTCGCCGAGGTCGTCGACGGAATCGCGCTCGAGCGAGAGCTCCTCGGGAGTGAGTACGCCCTCGTCGTAGGGGAGGTCCTCGCTCATGGGAAGTTAGTCGCTCTCGTTCTCGAGGCCGTCGTCGGTCGCGTCGGCCGCGGTCTCGTTCGCGTCGCTCTCGTTGCCGACGGCCTCGACGTCCTCTTCGTACACTTTGGTGTTCATGATGTTGCTCCAGAGGGTGACCTGATCCATGTCTAGCCCTTCGGTCTCGTTGCCCACGCTCGAGTTCGTCGACTCGTTGGCGTCGGTCTCGTTACCCTCGCTCTCCTCGCTATCGAACCGGTGGACCCACTCGCTGTCGATCCCCCAGCCAAGCGCCTGCCCGTCGAAGGGGTCCTCGAGTTCGGCGTAGAGAAACTCGATCTCCGACCCGCGGTGGATCAGCGCCAACTTGTACACCTCGTAGATCACCATGATCTCCTCGTCGGACTCCTCGACCGTCTCGGCCTCGGAGTCGTAGGTCAGGTAGAGTTCGTCGTCCTCTCGAGCTAATTCTTCGACCGCAATGTCGTTGTCCTCGAGGAAGTAGTAGAACTCCTCGGGGGAGCCCTCTCGAGGCTCGGACGGTTCTTGCGGGTGGATCTGTCCGGTGGTGCCGGCGCAGCCAGCTAATCCTGCCGCTGTTACGGTAGCGGTTGTTGCTAGGAAGCGGCGTCTCGAGGTGCCGTCGTCGATCATACTCTCAGTGGTTAGTATACGTGTAAAAATCTCTGGACGATATCGAGCGGTGAGTTGTACCCGATAAAATCACGCTTCCATCACCTTCGGTCGTGTATTAGAACTGTTTCTCTACGACTTGAGTGTTCGATATTCGACAGAACACTGCGACCAAAAAATACTGCGAGAGGGAACTCGTTTACTGGAGTCGACCCGAAGAGATTTGATAGGTATGCTACCTAACGGACGATCGGTTAGACGTCAGCGACGGTTTGGGTGTCGCTGACAGTCTGTGGCATCGTCACGCCGTAGCTGAACTGTGCACCGGATTGATCGACGAGCTCAACGGTTGCACTGTCTCCTGGTTCCAGAGCCCCAGCATCTGTCGAACCCAGGTCAATCGTCAATTCGACTCGATCACTGGTATCCGTCAGTGCTTCACCTGTCGGCTCGACGGCAGCATCGCTCGTAGTAAGCGTTATCGAGTTGTCCGAGTCCGTATACTGGATCGTCATCGAATCCAGGTCGATCACATCAGACCCGGCGGATTTCTTCACGATGAGATTCAGATCTTCGAACTCTCCATCAGCTGCATCACTCTCTGCGTACGCGTGGACGACTTCGATCTGGTTCGCAACTGCCTGCTGGGTCTCTGTACCGGTGTCGGAAGCCTGGCTCTGCAGCGAGCCGGCCGTGTTGATCAGAACGCCGGCTGCAATCGCTGCAACCAGGACCATCGCGATGAACACGATGAGCGTTCCGATTCCGACCTGACCACGGTCTTCGTCGTTTGTGATTGATTCGAACATGGATTAGACCTCCACAACGGTTCCGTCAAAGGTCGCTGGAACAGTTACGCCGTAGGAGAACTGTGCTCCGGACTGGTCGATGAGTTCGATCGTTGCACTATCACCGGCTTCCAGGGTTTCTCCGTCTACGTTAGTTCCAATATCGATAGATATCTCGATGCGGTCGCTGGTGTCCGTAAGTGCCGTTGGATCATCTGTGTCAGCTAATGCGGTGGTCCCGAATTCGCCAGCAGCATCCGCGGTTCCCGCATACTCGAGCGTTTCTGACGTAGTTTCACTCGTGTACTGAAGAGTCATTGACTCCATGTCGATCACGTCTGATCCAGCGGATTTCTTCACGACAAAGTGAAGTTCGTCAACAGTATCATCTCCACCGGTGTCACCGTACGCGTGAACGACTTCGATCTGATTCGCCACTGCCTGTTGGGTTTCTGTACCTGTGTCGGAGGCCTGGCTCTGGAGCGAGCCGGCCGTGTTGATCAGAACGCCGGCCGCGATCGCCGCGACCAGGACCATCGCGATGAACACGATGAGCGTTCCGATCCCGACCTGACCGCGATCGTTTTCGGAATTTGAATTCTGTGTGTTAATCATTGTATCACGTTAGACGGATACGACCGTCTGTTCTGCTGGATCGTCAACTGTCGGCGGCATCGTCACACCGTATGTGTACTGTGCACCCGACTGATCGACGAGCTGAATCGAGACGCTGTCGCCGGGTTCGAGGTTATTTGGCTGGTTTTGGTTTTCACTCCAGCCATCACCGGTTGCATACCCTCCATCAGCTTCCTCCTGACCGATCAGAGGAATGATTACATCAATACGGTCTTCACTATCTGTCAGCGAGGTCTCTTCTTCGATACGCTCACCAGCTTCCTGCGTAATGAAGAAGGCTTCAGCCGCCTCAGCCTCGGTTGGAGAGTCTCCGAGGTTTTCAGCTTCGCTAGCGTGGGTAAGAGTAAGTGATTCGTCATCACTTGTATACTGGACTGTCATCGATGAGAGGTCAATGACATCGGATCCAGCTGACTGCTTAACCGTTAGTCGCAGCTCGTTGAACTCTTCGTTTACTTCGTATTGTCCATCGAATTCGTCAGTTGGAATATCAACTGGTTGAACATGGTTCTCATCACTCAGATCAGAATCTTCGGGATAGTTAACCCACTCAAACTGACTTTCGGCAGCAGCGTGGGTAACTTCGATTTGGTTCGCAACCGCTTGCTGGGTTTCGGAACCAGTGTCAGAGGCCTGGCTCTGCAGCGAGCCAGCCGTATTAATGAGAACGCCGGCTGCGATCGCCGCAACCAGCACCATCGCGATGAACACAATCAGCGTACCGATACCCACCTGACCGCGCTCATCCTCGGAGTGAATTCGCTCGAACATGGTTAGACCTCCACCACGTCCTTATCGACGAAGCTCGGCGGCGTCGTGATGCCGTAGGTGTACTGCGCACCCGACTGGTCGGTCAGTGCGACTGTCGCACTGTCACCGGACTCGAGCGCGTAGTCGTTCTCAATAGCATCGACGTTGATCCGGAGCAACACTCGATCACCGGTATCCGTTAGTGCAGTCCCTGCCTCAGGGACATCGACACTATCAGCATCGGCGTTCTGCCCGGCTTCGATCGTCGCGAAGGTATCGCCGTTCTCGCTATCAACGAAATCGTCTAGCGAGGTATCCGCATCAGTACCGGCTCCATGGTCAGCATCGTACTCGAGCGTCGCGTCCGCCGTCGTACTCGTGTACTGAACGGTCATCGAAGTGAGGTCGATAACGTCGGAGCCGGCCGATTTCTTGATGATCAGATCCGTGTATCCGATCTGGTCTTCATTGGCGTCAGTTTCGTCACCAGCTATAGTACCGTCTTGGCCAACGTATCCAACCGCATGGGTCACCTCGATCTGGTTCGCCACCGCCTGCTGGGTCTCTGTACCTGTATCGGAGGCCTGGCTCTGGAGCGAGCCGGCCGTGTTGATGAGGACACCGGCTGCGATCGCCGCAACCAGCACCATCGCGATGAACACGATCAGGGTGCCGATACCCACCTGACCGCGTTCGTCGTTGTCTGCTATGTTTTCGAACATTGATTGTATTAGTGTCTCCGCGTGTCACGCGTCCCGAGCGCACCCGTGGGTGCGCGAGCCGCCAGTTACGGCGGCCGCCGACTCGAGCGCCACCCCGCGACCACACCGTGTGACAGCGGGCTGAGAGCTGCACCGGGGCTCGAGGCCAGCGCGGGCGAATCTGACGGAAGCGCGGATTCTAGGGGTTCGTCCCCGGCCCAATTTCAAACGAGTTGATTATCAAGGTAGTTGTCAGTTCACGTCTCGATTCGAGGCTCGACTCACGGCTCGAAACGAGCGCTGAACTCGTGGAGAGAACTTTAGCGGTCCTGTCACAAGAGGTGGGTATGTCCGACCAAGGAATCACAGGGAACGGGCCGGCCGACGCCGGCGACGGGGCGCCGACGGAGGGTCGGTAGGATGGCCGCGGGACTGAACTGGCTGCTGCGACTGTTCGGTCGCGGGAAGTCCGACGCCGATCCCGAGCCGGCGGGCCTCGAGCCCGCCGACTGGGACGAGGACTCCGACCCCGAACTCGAGGAGTTCGACGAGAGCCTCGCGGACGAGGACGGCGAGGACGGCGATCTCGAGGACGCCGACGAGGCCGAAACCGAGACCCAACTCGAGGACGAAGACGACGAGTTCGCGGCCCTCGAGCCCGCACCGTTGGACGACCCCGACGACGACTCGGACGGCGTCGACCTCAGCTGGGCGAGTTCTTTCTCGAACTCGAGCGACGAGGCCGACGCGGCGGCCGACGGCGGCGAGGACGGCCCCGACGAGGAGGCGATCGACGAGCTGTACTACCGCACCGAGGGCCTCGAGGAATCGCTCGAGGACACCGAGATGCGCCTGGACGCGATCCAGGACTCCCAGGAGCAGGTCGTCTCGCAGGTCGACGAACTCAACGATCGCGTGCGACGGCTGCTGGGACTGTACGATCAGGTGACCGACGACATCAACCCCTTCACCGGCGAGGGGGAGGCCGACAACGGGTTCGAGGTCTTCGGCGACGATCGCCCCGACGGCGACCGCGCCGAGGCCGACGGCGAGACGGTCTCGTTCGACGACCTCAAGGGCGAGGTCGAGATCGAGCCCGTCGACGAGATCGAGGACGACGACCTGGAGCCCGAGCCGACCGCGGAACCCCCACAGCTCGAGCGCCGCGGCGCCGACGAGCCCGCGCTCCGAGAGCTGCCCGACACCTACGCGACCGACGTGGTCGTCTTCGAGTGGCTCGCGGACCTCCTCGAGTCGGGCGGGCCGCGGGCGACCCTCGAGGCGCTGTCGTACTACGTCGAGGTCGGCTGGATCGACGAGGAGGTTCGGGTTCACCTCGAGGGCGTCCTCGCGGGACCGGGGCTCGAGACCGCGGCCCCCGCGGGGGCTGCGGAGCTGACGGCCGACGACCACGCCGATAGCTACGCCTACGTGATGCAGCTCCGGGAGATTCGCGAGATCAGGCGGACCGTCGAGCCCTGAAGAGTGGGTGATCGAAGATGGGCTTCAGCACGAGTGGCGCGACCGCGATCCTCCTCATCGGCGTTCTCGTCGCCGTCAGCGTGGCGTACCCGACCCTGCAGGCGGCACAAGACTTACGCCAGGATGCGATCGAGGACCGGAACGACCGTGCCCTCGAGACGCACAACACCGCGATCGACGACGTCGAGGCCACCGTCGACGACGGTGAGCTGACGGTGACCGCCAGAAACGACGGCTCGACGTCGCTGTCGGCCGCCGACACGACGCTGCTGGTCGACGGGACGATCCCCGCGGACCGCGAACTCGAAGTCGACGGGGAGCCCGACCGCGAGCTGTGGCTCCCCGAGGAGGAGCTGACGATCACCGTCGACGAGTCCGATCTCTCGGGCGACCCCGAGCGGATCAAGCTCGTCACGGAGCGCGGCGTCGCGATCACGGAGGCGGTCTGAGGTGTCGAGCACCTCGGTCTCGAGCCTCATCTTGTTCATCGCGGCGATGATCGTCGCCGCGGGCGTCGCCGGGACGCTGGTGACGACGGTGACCGACGTGACCGACTCGGTCAGCACCCAGACGGGCAACACCGCCGACACGATCGACACCGACATCGAGATCATCAGCGACGCGGGCAGCGATGCTGTCTACGACGAGGACGACGAGGGCGACGGCACCGTCACGCTGTACGTCAAGAACACCGGCGAGAAGACCCTCGCCAGCGACGGCACCGGGCTCGACGTGCTCGTCGACGGCGAGTACGTCTCGAGCGGCGACCTCGAGATCGAGATCCACGGCGACGACCACTGGCGGTCGGGCGCCGTCGCCGAACTCGGGATCGACCGCGAACTCGAGACCGGCGATGAACACCGGGCCGTCGTCACGGTAAACGGCAGCCGCGCGGTGTTCGAATTTCGTACGTAACTCCAACCATGACCGACCACTACTCCATCGGATTGACGGATCGAGACCGGGTGAACAACGCCGTCGGCGACGGGATCCCGACCGGAAGCATCGTGCTCATCGAGGGCGAGGACGGCGCCGGCAAGAGCGCGCTCTCCCAGCGGTTCGCCTACGGGATGGCGACCGAGGGCACCGACGTCAGCTACGTCTCGAGCGAGCTCGAGGCCGGCGAGTTCGTCGACCAGATGCACTCGCTGTCCTACGACGTCGTCGACCTCCTGCTGGCCGAGCGACTGCTGTTCCTGCACGCGAACGTCGACACCCACGACCCGGGGCCGACCCGCCAGCTGCTCGCCCGGCTGGTCGACGCCGAGCGGCTCTGGCGGGCCGACGTCGTCTACGTCGACACCCTCTCGGCGCTGTTGCGCCACGACCCCAACTACGAGGCGGGAATCGAGACCGACGACGAGGATCGGGTCATCCAGCGGCTCGTCACCTTCCTCCGGCGGATGACCCGGGGTGGCAAGTCGATCGTGCTGACGGTCGACCCGAGCGGAATCGCCGAGGACGCCCTGCATCCGCTGCGAAGCGTCGCCGACGTCTACTTTGACATCGAGACGACGGCAGTCGGCCAGGAGGTCAGGCGGAGCATCCGCGTCCGGCGGTTCCAGAACATGAACGCCCCCGTCGACGACACGATCGGCTTCAGCGTCCAGCAGGGACGGGGCGTCTCGATCATCAGCCGGACGGTCGCCTGAGATGTCCGACTTCGGAACGCCCCGGCTCGAGGACGACCTCGCCACGCTGGCCGACGACCACCCCCACCTCCGCGAGCACCTCGAGGGGTTCTACGCCGAACACGGCGAGTACCCGGTCCTGATCGACGAGCCGGGTCCCGGCTGGGAGTCTCCCCGGCCGAACGTGATCTACACCCCCGAGGAGCCGATCTTCTGTCACGTCCACGGCGACGTCGGCATCTCGACGACGTACTACTGCGTCGAGCCGATCCTCGAGGACGGCGACGGGGAGCTGTACGACGAGATCCGCCAGCGGATCCTCGACAAGAGCGTCACGCGGCCGGCCCCGACCGACAGCGAGGCGTTCGAGGAGCACATCGACGCCCTGTTAGACGAGGTCGTCGAGATCGGTGCCGACGCGAGCGAGGAGCCGAGCCCGGGCGGGCTGCTCGAGGCGTTCGGGACGAAACCCCTCTCCGTGACCGAGCGGCAGTTCTCCAGGCTGCGCTACCAGCTCCAGCGCGACATCGTCGGGCTCGGTCCCCTGGAACCGGTGATGACCGACACGGCTAACGAGGACATCCACGTCATCGGTCCCGATCAGTGTTACCTCGATCACGGCACCTACGGGATGATCGAGGCGACCGTCGACTTCGGCACGCCGGCGGAGTTCGAACAGTGGCTCCGAAACATGGGCGAACGGATGGACCACCCCGTCAGCGACTCCGATCCGGTGATCGACGCGACGCTGCCCGACGGCTCCCGGATCAACATCATCTACTCCGACGACGTCTCGGTCCAGGGCCCCTCGCTGACGATCCGGCAGGGCGAGGAGGTCCCCCTCTCGGTCCTCCAGATCACGAAGTGGGGAACCCTCAGCCCCGAACTCGCGGCCTACCTCTGGCTCTGTCTCGAGAACGAGCAGACGGTGTTCGTCGTCGGCGAGACCGCCTCGGGGAAGACGACGACGCTGAACGCCGCGCTCTCGTTCATCCCGCGGGACGCGAAGATCTACACCGCCGAGGACACTGCAGAGGTAATCCCGCCCCACGACACCTGGCAGCAGCTGCTCACCCGGGAGGGATCGGGCGACGAGAGCGCCGACGTCGACATGTTCGACCTGGTGGCGGCCGCGCTCCGCTCGCGGCCCGACTACATCGTCGTCGGCGAGGTCCGCGGCGAGGAGGGCCAGATGGCGTTCCAGGCCGCCCAGACCGGCCACCCCGTCATGCTGACCTTCCACGCCAGCGACATCGTCTCGATGATCCAGCGCTTTACCGGTGCGCCAATCAACGTCCCGGAGACGTTCATGGACAACTGCGACGTCGCGCTGTTCCAGAACCGGGTCAAGCAGGGTGACGACGTCCTCCGCCGGGTCACCTCGGTCCAGGAGATCGAGGGCTACTCCGACTACGAGGGCGGCGTCGTCACCCGGCAGGCGTTCCGCTGGGATCCCAGGGACGACGTCGTCTCGTTTACGGGTCGGAACAACTCCTACGTCCTCGAGGAACAGATCGCGACGCTGCTGGGCTACCAGGACACCCGCCGGATCTACGACGAACTCGACCGCCGCGCCGAAATCGTCCGCCAGCTGATCGACGCCGACGTGCTGGGCTACCACGAGGTTAACCGGGCGATCGCCGACTTCCAGCGCGACGGCCTGCAGGGGCTGCCGGTCCGGATCAGGGGGCTCGATCAGTTCGCCTAACATGTCCTCGGAGACCCAGTCGTCGCCGGAGCTCGCCGCCCGCTCGGCGCTTCGCGAGCTCGGGATGGCCTACGAACAGATGGCGCTCTCGACCGAGCGGTACCTCCTGTTCGTGGTCGCGCCCGCGGTCGGGTTCTTCCTGTTTACGCCCGTGCTGGCGCTGCTGCTGGGTCTCCCCCTGCTGCTTACGCTCCCGGTCGTCCTGCTCGGCCTGCTCGCGATCGCCGTCGCGGTCAGCTACCCGAAACTCCTCCAGGAGCGGAAACGAAAGCAGGTTCGACAGCGCTTCCACCTCTTTCTGACCCACATCACGGTGCTCTCGATGACGAACATCAACCGCGTCGAGATCTTCCGGACCCTGGCCGAGGAGGAGGAGTACGACGCCCTGGCCGACGAGATGGGACATCTCGTGGCGATGGTCGACACCTGGAACATGAGCCTCGACGACGCCTGTCGGATGCGGGCCAAACAGACCTCGAGCCCGCTGCTGACGGACTTCCTCGAGCGACTCGCCTATACGGTCGGCGGCGGCCAGCAGATCAGCGAGTTCCTGATCGACGAGCAGGACACGATCATCCAGCAGTTCGTCACCCGGTACGAGGCCGACCTGGCGAAACTCGACGTGATGAAGGAGCTGTACATGTCGATGATGCTGTCGGTCGCGTTCGTCCTCGTGTTCGCGATCGTCCTCCCGATCCTCGTCGGGGCGAACCCGACGCTGCTGATCGCCGGCACGATCGTCATGTTCCTGATCGTCCAGCTCGGGTTCGTCTACGCGATCCACCTGATCGCGCCCGCCGATCCGGTCTGGTACGTAGAGGAGACCGCCGGCTTCGGGCCGACCGACGGGATCCCGACCGCGCTGGCGATCGGTATCGGGACGAGCGTCGTGCTGGCGCTCGGCGTGCTCGTCGCCCTGCTCGGGTTCGTTCCGGTCCCCGACCTCGATATCCCGCTGTCGATCCTACTGGCGATCCCGGTAACGCCGCTTCTGTACCCCGGCTGGAAGATGCGACGGGAGGAACAGCGGGTCAAGATCCGCGACGGCGAGTTCCCGAGTTTCGTCCGGACGCTCGGCGCCGTCGAGAGCGTCAAACAGACCTCGACGAGCAGCGTCCTCTCGAGCCTGCGCCACAAGGACTTCGGCGCGCTGACCGAAAACATCGACGCACTGTACAAGCGGCTCAACATGCGGATCGACGGCGTCCGATCCTGGCGGCTGTTCGCCGCCGAGACGGGGTCGTACCTCATCCAGAAGTTCGGCGACATGTACGTCGTCGGCCGGCGGATGGGGGGCGATCCGAAGCTGTTGGGTCAGCTCATCAGCAGGAACTACAACCAGGTGCTGAAGGTCCGCGAGCAGCGCCAGCAGGAGACGATGACCCTCATCGGCGTGCTGTACGGCATCACCGCCGCGAGCGTCTTCGCCTTCTTCATCGGCCTCGAGATCGTCGACATCATGATGGACATCACCACGGAGATGGATCTCGGCGGAACCGAAGACCCCGGGAGCAACGTCGCCGGCGGGCCGGCCCCGGGCGATTTCACCGACGGTCTCCTCCACACCGAACAGTACAACATCACGACGATCGAGTACCTGCTGACGTTGACGATCCTGCTCAACGCGGCGCTGTCGGCGGTCATCATCCGGCTCACGGACCGCGGACACTTCATCAGCGGCCTGGTACACTTCGTCCTCCTGACCTGGGTCGGCGCGGTCGTCGCCGCCACGACGCAGTACCTCGTCGAGTTCGTCGTGGCCGTCTGACGGCTCACCGTTCGTAATCGAACGAGGCTTCTTGTCTTTTCGGCGACGAAGCGTTCAGTAATAATGACGGACACGACACCGTACCTCGAGACCCTCGACCGATCGACCGACCGAACGGACGCGACCATCGAGTGGATGCGGTACCTCACCGATCGGTTCGGAACGACGGGTGCACTGAACTGCCTGCGCTACTACGAGGAACTGGGGTGGATCGGCCCCCGCGCTCGCGAGCAGCTCGTCTCCTACGTTCGAGGGGTTTCGCGGGACGGTGACGGCGCTCCGGCAGCCGACGACCTCTCCTCGCCGATCGACTCGCTCGAGGGAAGCGCCTTCGCCGCCCACGCGCGGAGCCTCGCTTACGTCGCCCGCCTCAACGGCGAGAGTCTGGCCGACGACGTGCTGGTCGGACGGATGGCCGACCAGCGGATCGACCGCCAGTTCGACGCCCGATCGGATGACCCGGGCGACGTCGTCGGCGTCGTCGACGAGTAAGTCGACCCCGACCGTTTCGATCCGTTTTCGTCCGTAAAACGTTCAGGAATTACTATGATATCGGAAGCTGATCTCGAGAGACGTCGTTCCCGACACTCCGATCCCGACATAGCGGTACTGAGGCACCCACAAAAATATTTTAAACACCCTACTTAAGCAAATAATGAAAATAAAGAACCCTGTTACTTATTACGTTTCGACACGAGGAACCGGTAGTCGCACGGGCCCACTCCGCTCCCCTCGGCACCCGCCGAGACCGCGACGGAGCGCCGGATCAGGGCGGCTGTCGGCCGAGGACGGTCCTCGCGCCGCGACTCCCCCGGCTCCGGTAGCGGCCCAGCCACGACACCGCCGTGATCATCAATGAGCAAACACGACCCCTCCACCGCGTTCGCCTTCGACGACCGCTCGAGCGCCGAGTCCGGAAGTGCCGGCGCTACCGGCCTCGAGACGGCCGAACCGGGGACGACAGACCACGAACTCGACGAACTGCTCGACCAGGTGACTGCCACGCTCGCGACCGACGAGGTTACCCTCGACGAGTCGCTGGTCAAGGACAACCTCGAGGAGCTGTTGCTCGTGCTCGTCGCCGTTCACGGGTCGACACACGGGAAGGAGCTGCTCGCGGATCTGACCGAGCTGTTCGACGCACAGCTCAGCCCGGGGACGGTCTACCCCTGTCTGCACGACCTCGAGGAGGAGGACGTGCTGTCGATGCACGCGAAGGTCCGGACGAAGGAGTACTCCGTCGTCGACGAGGCCTACGTCCGCGCGACCCTCGAGCGAACGATGACCCAGCATCTCGCCTTCGGGCTGTTGCTGGACCGGTTTCTCTCCTCCTATCCGGCCACGGACCAGTAGCGGCCGGCGTCGCTTCGAGCCGTCACTCCGATCCCAGCCCGTCGGCGATGTCGCTCAAGCTGTCGCTCGGCGGTTCGCGGGCGTCGTAGAAGTTCGTCTCGCCGGGCCCTCTGAGTCCGTAGAGAAACTCCGGTTCGACGACGTCGACCAGCACCGAGCCGCCCGCGCGGATCCCGTGGTCGTCGATCCACTCCCGGAGTCGGTCGGTTCCCTCACCAGGGTTCCGGGCCATCTCGGGCGTGTCGTAGACGCCCGGAACCGACAGCTCCTCGCCCGTGAGGGCGCGTTCGATACGTGCGAACCGCTCGGTGCCGTCGAGGACGACGCGGACGACCTCGTCGTGGGCGAACGCCTCGCGGTCCTCGGCCGGAATGTCGAGTTTGTGCCCTGTCGCCGTCTCGGTACACGTCGAGCGAACGGTCCGGACTGACGGGTGGTCACTCGAGACTCTGTCTGCCATCGTAGAGAAACGGGATCGTTACTCGTCGTCGCCGCCCAGCAGCTCGTCGATGTCGCTGCTACCGGACTCGACGACGGAGGCGTTGATCTGTGCGACGGCGTCGGAAACTTCGCGACCGCGAACCGTGACGCGTCGGCGCTCGCCGTCCCGGGTGGGCTGGTAACCGACCTGTCGGCCCTTCATCAGCACTTCCTCGAGGTTCGGTCCGGCGACGTCGGGGCTGAGCGGTCGGCCGGCCTCGTCGGAGCCGCCGGTGATCTCGAGCGTGTAGCCGTCGAGACCGACGGCGCCGCCGTCGACTTCCTCGCCGATCGACTTGCCGATAAACCGGTTCGCGTCCTGTTCCTCCGCTTCGAGCTGGTAGGTCGATCCGGAGTCCGGATCGCCGACGACGACTGTGAAACTTGCCATGCCCGGGGAAAAACGGCGCGCGCTCAAAAACACATCGAAACACGGTCTCGACGCGACGCCCGCCCGCCCGCGGTCGGTGCCGTTTACCGCCCTCGGTGCGTACCGATTCCCGTGAGCCTCGATCGCGACCGTCTCGAGCGACAATTGTGCGAGGAGTTCGGCGGCTCGAGCGGCGCCGCTCGCGTCGTCGCCCGCCAGGCCACGGACCTCGCCGATTCGGGCCGGTACGAGGTCGACACCGGAATCCGACTCACGACCGAGGTCGTCCTCGAGGAGCTCGCGGACGCGCCCGATGGCGGCCCGCCCGAGCGCTGGAACTGGTGGATCGGCTCGCTCGAGATCGCCTTCGGCGGTTACGAACCGTTCGGCGTCCGTCAGTACCGGAAGTGAGCGTGGGAGTCTCGAACACCCCTTCGAACCGAAATACCCTTTATCGGCGCTGACTAACTAGTCAGTTAGTGACCGATCCGGACGTTCGCGCGTCGATCATGCGCGGGACATACGAGGCGCTGTGCGAGCACGGCTACACCGAGCTGACGGCACAGGATATCGCCGACAGAACGGACAAGAGCAAGTCGCTGCTGTTCTACCACTACGACTCCAAGGAGGATCTGCTGGCGGACTTTCTCGAGTTCCTCTTCGAGCGCTTCGACGAGCGGGTCGCCGAGACCCGCGACCTCCCGCCGGTCGAACGGCTGGCGGTGTTCGTCGACTGGTTCCTCTACGGCCCCGAGGAGAACGACCGCCAGTCGTTCCACGTCGCGATGCTCGAGTTGCGCACGCAGGCACCGTACAACGAGGCGTTCCGGAAGAAGCTCCGCAAGAGCGACGACCAGCTCCGCGAGGTCCTCGAGGAGATCCTCCGGGAGGGGCTCGAGGCCGGCGAGTTCAGCGAGCACGACCTCGAGGAGACCGCGGCGCTGCTGATCGCTGCCTTCGACGGAGCCCGTATCCGACAGCTGACGATCGGCCGCGACGAGTACTTGGAGCAGGTTCGCGCGGCGACAGCCACTTGGATGTTCGACGACCTGCTCGCCGAGGGGGCGTCGTTCCCGGCCGACAGGGATCCGGGGACCGTTCCGGACGAAGCGGACACGCACAGACGACTGCTCGTCGACTTCGATACCGACGAGGGAAGCGAGAGCGACGCCGAGAGGACGGAGGGGTGTGAGTGAGCGGGTCGGAAACCGATCGCTCGGTCAACGTCACCGACGGCGACCTGTTCAAGCCGCTGTTGCTCCTCTCAGCGCCGATCGTCGCCAGCCAGCTGTTACAGGTCGGCTACAACCTCGCCGACACCTACTGGGTCGGTCGGCTCGGGGGCGACGCCGTCGCCGCGCTGTCGTACTCGTGGGCGATCGTCTTCCTGATGGTCAGCGTCGGCGGCGGCCTGACCGTCGCCGGGACGGTGCTGATCTCCCAGCACAAGGGCGCAGGAAACTTCACGCGCTCCTCGCACGTCGCCGGCCAGACCCTCTCGTTCGTCACGATCGTCGCGATCGTGTTCGGCATCGTCGGCTACCTCCTCTCGCCCTGGATGATCCGCCTGATCGGCGCGGAGCCGGGCAGCGACGCCTTCACCTACGCCGTCACCTACACCCGGATCGTCTTCGTCGGCGTCGCGTTCATGTTCTGGTTTTTCATCTTCGATGCGCTCTCGCGAGGGTGGGGCGACACCCGAACCCCGCTGTACCTGATGGTAATCAGCGTCGCGATCAACGTCGTCATCGACCCCTTCCTCATCCTCGGCTTCACCGACAACCCGATGTTCGCCTGGGCCGGGCTGGCGGGCCTCGAGACGACCCTCTACGAGGCGACCGGCTTCGAGGGCTACGGCGTCGCGGGCGCCGCCGTCGCGACGGTGTTCTCCCGCGGTACCGCCGCAGTAATCGGGCTCTACCTGCTCTTTTCGGGCCGGGTTGGGCTCCAGCCCTCGCTGTCGGATCTCCGCCTCGAGAGCGGGACCGTTCGGAAGATCCTCGAGATCGGCGGGCCGATCGCAACCGAGCAGGGGTTTCGCGCGTTCGGGATCACCGTCCTCACGGCGCTGATCGCCATCGCCGGAACCGAGGCGGTCGCCGCCTACGGGATCGTCAACCGGCTCTCCTCGCTGATGTTCCTGCCCGCGCTCGGGCTCGCCCGCGGGACCGAGACCGTCGTCGGCCAGAACTTGGGCGCCGAGCAGGTCGAGCGCGCCAAGCAGGCGGTCACGCTCAGCGCGGCGCTCGTCCTCTCGATCTTCGCCGTCGTGATCGGGGTCGCCTACCAGTTCGCCGAACCGATCACGGCGGTCTTCATCGAGGGCGAGGAGTCGGCGCAGGTGATCGCCTACGGCGCCGCCTACATCACGATCGCCGGCCCCTCCTACCTCTTCCTCGGGGTCTTCCAGATCATGCTCGGCGGAATCCGGGGGAGCGGCTCGACCCGGGCGGCCATGCTGCTGTCGATCCAGGAGCTGTGGCTGTACCGCATTCCGATCGCCGCGGTCGCCATCGCCGTGCTCGACATGGGCGTCATCGGCGTCTGGTACGCCGTCGCGATCTCGTACGCCCTCTCGGCGATCGTCACCGCGGCGTGGTTCCTGCGGGGGACCTGGACGGACAACGTGGTCGGCGACGCCCCGTCGGCGACGGCGGAGCCGGAACCGAGCGACTGACCGGAGGCCGGGAGGGGAAACACCGATTGTTCCCCGTCCCAAACTGTCAGGTATGACCGATCGCAGACGACCGTTCTGGCCGGCCTATCTCCTCACGGCGCTGATCGCCGGCCTGGGCCACTGGTATCTCGGCCAGTGGAAACGGGGAACGATCTGGTTCGGCCTCTACGTCCTCGCGCTCGGCTTCCTCAGCGCGCGGTCGGTCTCGGGTGCCCTCGCGCTCGGCGACCCGTTCGTCGTCACCGCCCTGCAGTTCGAGTCGGTCAGCTACGCCGACGTCGCGATCCCGCTCGCGGTGTTGATCGTCTGTCTGCTCGACGTCTACCTCATCGGCGTCCTCCGCCGGACGGCTCCCTCGAGCGATCCCTCGGCCGGCGAGGCCCGGTCGAACGGCTCCTCCTGAGCCCCGTCCGCCGGAGGACTCGGTTCGTCGGCGACGGCTCGAGCGTAACCAGTATTACCCCGCCGAAACTCGTATCAGATATGGAGACTGACGAAACGGGGCTGTTCGGCGGCGGAATCGCGATCGGCGTCCTCCTGGTCCTTCTCGGTGCGGTCGCGTACGTGGGAACCGGGTTTGCGAGCGTGACGGCGCTCATCCCGACGTTTTTCGGAATCGCCGTCGTCGCGCTCGGCTGGGTCGGCCGCGCGACGGGGCAGCGACGGATCGCCGTCTACGGCTACGGACTGCTGGCGCTGCTCGGTATCGCGGGCAGCACGCGGGGACTCACCGACGCCTGGACGCTCGTGACCGGCGGTTCCGCCGACAGCCCGGTCGCGGCTCTCTCCCAGGCCGCGATGGTACTGTTGTGTTTCGCCCTGCTCTTTCTCGTCGGGCGAGCGCTGGGCGACGACCACTGACGGGGCCGGCGAACCGACGGAGGCAAGCGACTCGAGCGAAAACGAGCGGTATGGACGTTCGGTTTCTGGGCGGGGCTCGCGAAATCGGTCGGAGTGCGGTGCTGATCGACGACTCCTTGCTGCTAGATTTCGGCATGGACTCGGGAAACCCACCGTCGTTTCCCATCGACGACGTCGACCCCGACGCGGTCGTCGTCGGCCACGGCCACCTCGATCACGTCGGCTCGATCCCGACCCTGCTGTCGGGCGACGCCCGCCCGCCGATCCACTGGACGCCGCCGACGGACGCTCTCGCGACGGTGCTCGCGCGGGACACGCTCAAACTGCACGGAGGAACGTACAACTGCCCGTTTACGGAGACCGAGGTCGCCCGCCTCGCGCAGGTCTCGGAAACCCACGGCTACGGCGACCCGTTCGAGGCCGCGGGGTACGAGATCACCTTCTTCGACGCGGGCCACGTTCCCGGCAGCGCACACGTGCTGGTCTCGGACGGCGACACGCGGCTGCTGTACACCGGCGACTTCCACACCGAAGACCAGCAGCTCCTCTCCGGCACCGCAGCCCGTCCCGACGCCGACGCCGTGATCTGCGAGAGCACCTACTCCGACGTGAGCCGCCCGCCCCGCGAGGAGATCGAGCGATCGTTCGTCGACAGCCTCGAGACCACCCTCTGGGAGGGCGGCACCGTCGTCGTCCCCGCGTTCGCGATCGGCCGCACCCAGGAGATCCTGTGCATCTGCGAGGAACACGACCTCGAGTGCTACGTCGACGGGATGGGCAAACGCGTCACCGAACTCTTCCTTCGCGAGCGAAACCGCGAGTTCCTGCGCGATCCCGATCTGCTCCGGCGAGCGAAGGGCAACGCACGGTTCGTCGACGGCCGTGACGGGCAGCGAGAGCGCATCGCCGAACAGAGTACGGTGATCGTCACGACCAGCGGGATGCTCCACGGCGGCCCCGCGATGACCTACGTTCCGGCGATCCGCTCGCATCCGACGAACAAGATCGCCATGACGGGCTATCAGGTCGAGGGCACCCCCGGTCGCGAGCTGTACGAGACCGGCAGTGCGGTGATCGACGGGCGCTCGATGCGGGTCAGCGCGCAGGTCGAGCAGTACGACTTCTCGGCTCACGCCGACCGGGAGGGTCTGCTCGAGTTCCTCGCCCCTTACGCGGACGCCCGCGTTCTGGTCAACCACGGCGACCGCTGTGCGGCCTTCGCGGAGGAGCTTCGAGGGGAAGGGGTCGTGGCCGAAGCCCCGGCGCTCGGCGAGACGCTGTCGCTCTGAGGGGCACCTGCGCCTTGATGCAACTGCGAGTCGGAGGAGGCGTATGGTCGTTTCCACTCCGGCCGCTCGAGGTGATCGCCCGTGGCTCGAGTCCTGATCTGCTACGGCACGAGCGAGGGACAGACCGCGACGGTCGCCGAGCGGATGGGCGACGTCGTCGACGGCGAGGGCCACGACGTAATCCTCGCGCACCTGAAACACCCGCCGGGCGAACTCGAGCCCGATTCCTACGACGGGATCGTCGTCGGCGCGTCGATCCACGGCGGCTCCCACCAGCGCTACGTCGGGTCGTTCGTCCGAGACCACCTCGAGACCCTGAATCGGCGCCCGTCGGCCTTCTTCTCGGTCAGCCTCACCGCGGCCCACGACGATCCCGACGAGCGCGCGCCCGCCGCGGAACTGCTCGAGGAGTTCCTCGACGAGACGGGGTGGAACCCCGACGGCACGCTGGCGGTCGCGGGCGCGCTCAAGTACAGCGAGTACGGCCTGCTCAAGCGGTTCGTGATGCGACGGATCGCGGGCCGGGCGAGCGGCGACACCGACACCTCGAGGGACTACGAGTACACCGACTGGGAGGACGTCGAGGCGTTCGCTCGGGAGTTCACGACGCTGCTCCGGGCCGACGCCTGAGGCGCGGCCGGGACGGGACGGGAAACGGAGCCGCGGCGGCCGAAATCTGGACTGGTAGGCCGAAGCGTAATACCCCCCGTTTCCCAAGTGACCCGTAATGGTCGGGGTCTGCGGTGCGTTCGGGAGGGAGAGACCGGATATCGGGTCGATAGCCGAGTGGATTGGTCGAGACGGCGTCGGCGAGGAGGCGAGACACGACGGCTCCGGGCTGACCTGCTTCGCGACGACGCACCGACGAACCCCGCAGCCGATCCCGGTTCCGGAGCGAAACGCGACGCTGCTGGTGTCGGGCACCGTCTACAGCCGTCTCGAGGACAGCTCGCGGAACCGACGGCCGACGGGCGTCTCGACCCCGGAGTTCTGCGCGCGCGAGTACGCTGCCGACGGGCTCGAGGCGCTGACCGAACTCAACGGTGAGTTCGTCGCGGTCGTGCTCGAGCGCGAGGGCGGAAAACTGCGGCTCGTGACGGATCTCCTCGGCAGTCGGCCGCTGTACTACCACTCGAGCGGCGACCGGCTGCTGTTCTCGACGTCCGTCCAGTCGCTGGTCGACCACCCCGCGACTCCGGCCGCGTTCGATCCCCCCGGACTGGTCGAGTACCTCGCCCACAAACGGGTCCGGGGAAGTCTGACCCTCTTCGAGGACGTCGCACAGCTACCGCCCGCCTCGATCGCGACGGTCGAGTTCGGAAGCGAGGATCGGCTCGAGCACGACCGCTACTGGTACCCGACCCCGCGGCCGACGTCCCTCTCCGCCGACCGGTTCGTCGATCGGTTCCTCGACCGCTTTACCGCCGCCGTCGACGACCGGGTTCGGTCCGGGCGGAGCCACGGGCTATTGCTCTCGGGCGGCAGCGACTCGAGGCTCCTCGCGGCGACGGTCGATCCCGACCGGGCGTACGGCTTCGCCGCGGGATCGGCGACGCCGGCCGACGAATCGACCGTCGCGGCCCGCGTCGCCCGAACCGTCGACGTCCCGTTCACCCGACTCGACCTCTCCGATCGGACGCCGGCGCTGCTCGAGGCCTACGGCCGACACGGCAACGGGATCGGCTGGTTCAACGAGGCGCGAACCCTCGCGGTCGCCGACGAGATCCGCGAGGGCGTCGACACGCTCGTCTCGGGGCTGTACGCCGACGTCTTCTTCAAGGGGTGGACGCTCCCCCGCCGCCGGCTCTCGACGCCGTTCGGCGAGGTCTCGCTTCCGATCGGACGGGCGACCGAGGATCGGCGACAGTTCCTGGAGACGCGATCGAAACCGACGCCCGCGTACGTCGACACCGACGCCGTCTCGTCCGCCCGCCGGGTGCTCGAGGGGGCCCTGACGGATACGAGCGAGGGAGTCCGCGATCACGGGATCGACTACCTCTCGATGGGGGAGCTCGGTCGGGTCGGCTTCTGGTTCCCGCTGACCAACGAGAGCTCCTTCGACCGGTACGCCGACGCGCAGGTGCTACCGACGGTCTACCCGTTTCTCGACCGCCGGCTGATCGAGCTCTCGCTCGAGCTCCCCCGGTCGGACGCGATGCGACGGAACGTCGTCAACCGGGCGGTATCCCGGCTCGCACCCGATCTCGCGGCGATCCCGCACAACGAGAGCGGCGTCTCGCTCTCCCGGCCGCAGGCGTTACACTGGCTCGGCCAGTTCTACCGCGAGCGGGTCGGAGACGGCGACGAGGGGACGAACGCGGCCGCGTTGCGCGAGGACTGGCTGCCGGCGTTCGTCCGCGACCACGAGTCGACGATCCGGGCCCTCCCCGGGGTCGAGTACGAGACGGTCCGTCGGCTCTGCCGGGAGCACCGCAGCGGGGCGAACCACACCGGGGCGATCAGCGGACTGGTGAGCGTGCTGGCGATGCCGGCGACGGAGACGATCACCGGTGCCGAATCCGATACCGCGACGAACCCGGTCGGACGGCCGAACCGTTCCGGCGACGCCTCGAGTACCGAACCCGAGTCCCGGTTCTGATACGGATTGCTGTACCGATGTCCCGGTGCAACCGCCGCCCGGGTCGCGGTTGTGCCGGAACTGACGGACAGGAAACCGTATGAAACGCCTTTCTCGGCGGCCGTCGTTCGGACGACGCGTGACGCACGATACCGACCCCGATATCGACGGCCTCGAGCTGAGCGAAACGGAAGAAGCGGCCCTGCACGACCTCCAGCTCGGCATCGAGTACGTCCACCGGGCCTACGGGAACCTGCTTCAGTTCCACCACGAGCTCGGCCACGCGATGGACCGCATCGGTGACGCCGAAGACGAACTGCGCGAGGCCGGCCGCGAGGAGTGGGCCGACCGCCTGCGCGACGACCACCTCCCGGCGGGCGCGATCAGCGACCGCTGGACCTACGAGCTCGTCGAGGAGTTCTCGGACGGCTTCCTCGAGGACGTCGACGCCTTCGAGGACGAGGTCAGGGAGGAGCTGGCCGACGGGATCGATCACGTCACCGAACGCCGCCAACAGCGCCGGATCCGCGAGCGCGCGCGAACGGACGACCGGCGGGACTGACAAGCGTTTTCGACCCCCTCGACGTACACGCCGGCATGAGCGAACGGTACGACGCGATCGTCCTCGGCGTCGGTGGGGTCGGGAGCGCCGCGACCGCCCACCTGGCGACGCGGGGCGCAGACGTCCTCGGCCTCGAGCGCTACGACGTCCCCCACGGCTACGGCTCCTCGCACGGCCGCTCCCGGATGTTCCGACTCGCCTACGCCGAGGATCCCGCTTACGTCCCGCTCGCGAAGCGAGCCGCCGAGCTGTGGGACGATCTCGAGCGCGCGGCCGACCGACGGCTGTTCTACCGCACGGGGTCGGTCGACGCCGGCCCCGCCGACGGCGAGGTGGTGGCGGGTTCGAGGCGCTCCTGCGAGGCACACGGCCTCGAGTACGAGGCCCTGTCGAGTACCGATCTGACGGAGCGCTACCCCGGCTACCGGCTGCCGGAGGGGTACGAGGCGATCTACCAGCCCGACGGAGGGTTCCTCGAGCCCGAGACCTGCACCGTCGCCCACGTCGAGCGCGCCCATCGGGCGGGGGCGACGATCCGAGCCCGAGAGCGGGTCGTCGACTGGCGCCCGACGAGCGACGGCGTTCGCGTCGAAACCGACCACGACGGCTACGAGGCCGACCGCCTCGTCGTCACCGCGGGCGCGTGGGCCGGACGGTTCGTCGACGCCCTCGAATCGGTGCTGGTGCCCGAACGGCAGGTGTTGGGGTGGTTCCAGCCGACCGAGCCCGACTACTTCGACCGCGAGCGGTTCCCGGTCTGGAACCTCGAGGTCCCCGAGGGCCGGTACTACGGCTTTCCGGTCCACGACGTCCCGGGGTTCAAGCTCGGTCGGTACAACCACCGCGAGGAGGTCGTCGACCCCGACGCCCTCGAGCGCGAACCGACCCAGACCGACGAGCGGCTCCTCCGGGAGTTCGCCGAACGGTACTTCCCGGACGGCGCCGGCCCGACGATGGGTCTGGGGACCTGCCTCTTTACGAACACGCCCGACGACGACTTCGTCCTCGATACGCTCTCCGAGGAGCCGCGGGTCGTCGTCGGCGCCGGCTTCTCCGGTCACGGCTTCAAGTTCGCCAGCGTCATCGGCGAGATCCTCGCCGACCTCGCCCTCGAGGGGGAGACCGATCACCCAGTCGAGCCGTTCGCGATCGATCGGTTCTGACGGCGCCGCCGGACGCCCCTCGAGCCGTCGCGATCCGCCCGCGGTTGAAGCCGCCGGACCCAATCTTATCACTCCGTTCGTCTGACGGTCACTATGGGCGGAGATAGCACACAGTTTTCCGCGGCCGGGATCGCGAGACGCGTCAGGGACGGCGAGCTGTCCCCCGTCGAGGTCGTCGACGACCACCTCGAGCGCATCCGCGAGCGAAACGACCGAACGAACGCGTTCGTCACCGTCGCGGCGGAGTCGGCCCGCGAGGCGGCCGCAGAGGCCGAACGCGCGGTCGAGGACGGCGAGCCGCTGGCCCCGCTTCACGGCGTTCCCGTCGCCGTCAAGGATATCGACGACGTCGCGGGGATCGAGACCACCCACGGCTCGCGGCTCCTCGAGGATCGGATCGCCGACGCCGATACGGCCTACGTCGCCCGCCTGAAGGCGGCGGGTGCGATCGTCGTCGGCAAGACCAACGCGCCGGAGTTCGGCTACACGGCCATCACGAAGAACCTGATCTTCGGCGCGAGCCGGAATCCCTGGGATCTCGAGCGCTCGCCGGGCGGCTCGAGCGGCGGCTCGTCGGCGGCGATCGCCGGTGG
>NZ_JBLRWX010000019.1:0-41995 GCF_047921035.1 Natronococcus sp. | reverse complement strand
CTCACGCGTGAGCTGTCGATCGGCGAGCTGTCGGCCGAGCCCGTCTCCCTCGACGGCGTCGTTTTCAGCGGCGGGGTCGGCCGACTCGTCGGCTCGCCGCCGGCCGACCCGTTCGCCCACGGCGACCTCGGGGGGCTACTCGCGGCCGCGCTCCGCGAGCACGAGCGGGTGCGATCCTGGCCCGTTCTCGAGTCCGCGGAGGACCTGCGGGCGACCGTCGTCGGCGCCGGTACGGAGTCGACGACGCTCAGCGGGCGGACGATCTCGCTCGAATCCGACCTGCTGCCGCTCCGGAACGTTCCGGTGGCTGCGGCCGGGACGCTCGCCGATCTGGGAGGCTCGGCCCTCCGCGTGCGCCTCGAGTCGACGGTCGCTCGGCTCTGGGAGCTACACGATCTCTCGGCGGTCGACGCCGTCGCCCTCGCGATCGAGGACGTGGGTCCGCTCGAGTACGAGCGGCTGGGATCGGTTGCGGACGCGCTCGCAGGGGGGATCGAGCCGTTGCCGCCCTCGCTCCCCGCCGTCGTCGTCGTTCGCCAGAACTGCGCGAAGGCGCTGGGACAGCTCCTCGAGCGCCGCAGCGATCGTCCCCTCGTCGTGCTCGACGAACTGATCGCCGGGGACGGCGACTACCTCGACGTCGGCACGCCGATCGCGGGCCACGACAGCGTTCCCGTCGTCGTCAAGACGCTCGCGTTCTGACGGCGGCGACTACCGCTCCCTCTCGGAGTCCGATCCGTTCGGTCCTCCGAGATCGTCCGGCCCCTTCCGGTCGTCGCCCCGCGAGGGCAGCGGCGCGTCGTCCGCTCGCGAGGGGTGGATGTTGTAGTTCTGACCCTTGTAGGGGTCCTCCTCGGGATCGTAGTCGAGTTCGCTGCGCTCGAAGAGGTAGATGAAAAAGCCGAAGATCGGAATCAGAAGCGTCAATCCTGCCCACTTCGTCGGCGGCTCGAGCCCGACCTTCCCGGCGTCGTAGTAGACGAACGCGGTGATCGCGAGATGCCAGACGAGCGGGATCCCGACGATCGCCGCTAGCAGGATGGTGCTCATTGGGCTCGATACGGGCTCGAGCGTTGTTAAATCGCCTGCTGAATACGATCCGAAACCGTTCGACCCCAACGGCCCGAAAAGGCCCGAACCGTGTCTCAGTTGACCTCGAACTCGATCGCCGCACCCTGTCCGAAGCCGACACACAGCGTCGCCAGGCCGCTGCCGCCGCCGCGCTTTCTGAGCTCGTGGATCAGCGTCACCGGCAGGCGCGCGCCGGAAGCCCCCAGCGGGTGCCCGATCGCGATCGCGCCGCCGTTGACGTTGAACGTCTCGGGGTCGATTCCGAGTTCGTCGCGGGAGTAGATCGACTGGCTGGCGAACGCCTCGTTGAGTTCGACGAGGTCGTACTCCTCGATGTCGCGCCCGTTGCGCTCGAGCAGCCCCTCGGTCGCCGGCACCGGACCGATCCCCATCACGGTCGGGTCGACGCCGGCGACGTTGTTCATGCCGACCTCAGCGAGGATCTCGAGGTCGTGTTCCTCGGCGAACGACTCGCTCGTGATCAGCAGGGCGGAGGCGCCGTCGGAGATCTGGGAGGCGTTGCCCGGCGTAACGGTGCCGTCGGATTTGAACACCGTGGGCAGTTCGGCGAGTTTCTCCGCCGTCGTGCCCGGCCGAATTCCCTCGTCCTCGTCGACGGTGCCGTCGTCAGTTTCGATCGGGACGATCTCGTCGTCGAAGCGGCCCTCCTCGGTCGCCTCCCCGGCCCGCTGCTGGCTTCGGGCGGCGTACTCGTCTTGCTCCTCGCGGCTGACGCCGTACTCCTCGGCGACCTTCTCGGCGGTCATCCCCATCTGGAGCTCGCCGATGTTGTAGTACTCGGCCATCCGCGGGTGGACGTTGTGGGTGTTCTCGCCCATCGGCACGCGGGACATGTTCTCGACGCCGCCCGCGATGATCGCGTCGCGGTTGCCCGCTGCGATCGCGTCCGACGCCGAGATCACGGCCTGCATCGAGGAGGCACACCAGCGGTTGATCGTTGTCCCGGGGACGTCCTCACCCAGCTCCGAGAGGAGGGCGATGACGCGGGCCAGGTTGTTGCCCTGCTCGCCGCGCTGCTGGGCGCACCCCCACATCAGGTCGTCGATATCCTCGCCGGAGAGGCCGGTTTCGGCGAGAATTTCGTCGATCAGTGCGACCGAAAGGTCCTCGCTGCGGAGGTCCGCGAAGACGCCGTCTTCTTTCCCCTGGGGGGTTCGTACCGCCTTGGCGACGACCGGAGTCTGTGACATACCGTATCGAACATTCCTCACGAACTTAAATTCGATAGAACTCTCGAGGATGCGAGCGGAGTTTACGCTCGCTCGAGAACAACGCTTATCCCGAGTAGCTGGCAATACGCGGCCATGAACGACGACGGTGCGGACGCCGGGCTCGAGGCCGAGGACGCTCGGATCGACGAATCCGATGGCGACGACCGGGATCCAGCCGACGCCGGAGACGCGGGTGATACCGGCGGTTCCGCCGGCGACGGCCCGATGCCGAACGTCCCCGATCCGGAGCCCCAGGAGCGCGACGTCCCGGACGACGTCCAGAAGTACGCCCGCTTCAAGAAGATGGACGGCGCCCAGTACGAGCGGGTCAACGAGTTCCTGCGCGACCGAACCTACATTACGGCCCGCGAGTGGGCCATCGCGCGGCTCTGTTCGGACTTCCGGACCGAGACCGGCGTCGAGATGACCAAGATCGGCGAGAACCTCCCCGAACTCGTCCCCTTCATGACCGATACCTACACGCCCCAGGCGGTCAACCAGGCTCGAGCCTCCTTCGAGGAGAAGGTCCGCATGGCGGGGGCGACGTTCCTCTACGGCGCGATGTGTGACTTCTTCACCGCCGAGGAGTTAGACGACGTGATGTACGAGTCGACCGAGGTCGCGAAGTTCCTCCTCGAGGTCGAGGGCGTCGACCTCTCGGTCGACGAGGAACTCGAGGCCGAGGAGCGGATCTCGAGCGTCATGCGAGAAGTACGCGAGGCCAGCGAGGAGCTTCGCGACCGGGAGACCGACGAGGAGTAACGGTCTACCCGTCGGTCCACTCGCGAACGTCTGCTTCCTCGAGGAACAGCGACGGATCGTCGTGGGAGAAGACGATCCACTCGTCGGCGGCCTCGGGACGGATGTGAAGCTGGAGGTCTTCCTCGCGAAGCGCGCGCTCGAAGACCGCCCGCGACGCCGAGAGCGCGTAGGTTACCGGTACGAAGACAGCGCTCTCGCTGTGCTCGTCGCGCTCGACGACCAGCGCGAACCGCCGATCCTTGCCCTCCGAGGGCCGGTAGTACACCTCCGCGTCCCCGAACGAGACGTCGTCGCTCCCGACGAGGTCCGCGACGCGGTCGTACGCCGACTCCGCGATCGTGACGTCGAGCCCCGCGCGATCGGCCCGCTCGACCGGCGTCACGTCGATCGGCTCGAGGACGACGGCGTCCCAGCCGTTCTCGCGGTACTCCGCGGCGATCCCGTCGGCGTCTGCGACTAACTCCTCCCACTCCGGAGTGGTCGTCGGGTTCGGCTCGTCGTTCATCTCGGTTCCTCCGCGAGTCGCGTCATACCCGCATTCCCCACCGCTAACCGGAAAAGCGTTGCCGGCCCCGCGTCGCAGCCGATCGGCTCCTCTCCCGACTGTTTCGACGGAAGAACGGTCCACGTCCTCGAGTAGCGGGTGCTTGTGATTCCTGCGAGATCGCGAAAACTACCGTCCGACGACGTGCGGCCGATGTCGCTCGATGTAGACGTCCCGTCGAATCGTCGCCGGACCGCCTGTCGTCTCCCTAAACTCCGTTTTCGAGGCGATACGACCCGTCAGACAACCCGTAATCTCTCGAGTCGACTGGTAGCCGGTTCGATACTTTGACGAGTGATCTGTCAGCTGTAGCCGGAATGACGACGAACAGCTCAGAGCCCGACAAGCCCGCGAGCGACCGACGCGACGAACACGACTCCACCGACGGGGCGGCCGGCCCCCGCATCTCCCGCCGGCGGACGCTCCGTGCGGGCGGGATGCTGGGTACCGGCGGACTGCTTGGTCTCGCGAGCCTCGGCGTCGACCGCGCTGCGGCGGCCTGTAGCGACCCCGAGGAGATACTCCACCTCGACTACGACGCGGTCGAGGACTGGACCGATCTCTACCGGGTCTCGAACGGCGACGCCGACAACCTGGCCCTCGTTTCCAGTCCGACGTCCTCCGGCGATCGGGCCCTCCAGATGCGGATCAGGGAGGGAGACAACTGGGGCGTAAGCACTCACTACGACTTCGAAGACGGAGTAATCGAACTCAACGGCCGCGTCGACTTCGCGCTCAATACCGGGTGGTCGATGCCGGGGCGACGGCTGGCCAACTGCCGGCTCTGGAACTGCGCTATCGCGCGCGGACCCGGAAGCGCGGGCGGCGGTACGCCCGACGGCACCAACGGCTGGAGCAACCGGATGTACGTCACCACCCGTGACGCCGACCCCGAGGGTCCCTACCACCTCCTCTCGAACACGTACCACATGGGCGAGGGACAGGGCGAGTACGGCGAACAGAGCTACATCGTCGACGGCGAACCGAACGCGCTCGCGACCCCCCAGATCGTCCCCGGCCGATGGTACGAGTTCGAGTACTACGTCCGCGTCAACACGGTCAGCGGCGGCTCCCCCAACCCTGACGGTGTCGTCCGCTACTGGCTCGACGGCGACCCGATCTACGAGCGCGAGAACCTCCAGTTTACGACTGACCGGGAGAACAACGCGATCGAGACGACGGGCCCCGTCGGCCACTACGGCGGCAGCTATACGGCCCCACAGAACCTCTATGCCTACTACGACGACCACTCGATGGCGATCGGGGGAGCGTTCGACCCCGAGGCCTGCGATCCTTAGGCGGGGCGAGCCGCGGCCGAGACGGAGCGGGGATCGGCGCTCGAGTGCGTCCTCGAGGCGCGATCACGCCGTCACCTCGACGATCGTCGGATCGCGGTCGCCGATCAGCTCGTCCTCGATCGCCCGCGCGATCGGCGTCGGGTCGTCCTCGCCGCTGACGCGAGCGATGCTGCCGACACTGGCGGGATCGAACGCCACTCCGAGCGCGCCGTAGACCCCCTCGAGAACTGCCGCCAGCTCCTCGCGGCCGTCGACGACGAGGATCCCCGAGACCAGCGCCGCGTCCTGACGGACCCGCTGGGCGATGCCGGCGATCTTCCGAAGACCGTCCTGCTCGGCCGTCGACAGGGAGTGCGCGCCCGGACAGAACGAGGCGTCGGGTTCGCCGCGCTCGAGGTCGACGCCGACCTCCTCCAGCGCGCGGGCCACGTCGCTCGTCAGTCGCTCGTAGCGCTCGTCGGTGCCCCGACGAAAATCGTCGATCGGCTCGGCCCGGGCGAACGCCAGCGTCGTCTCGCCGTCGTAGGCGACGGCCCGTCCGCCTACGCTGCGCTCGACCGGGGGAAATCCCCGCTCGCGAGCGGCCTCGCGGGCCCGATCGTACCCCTCGAGGCGGCTATCCCGCCGGCCGAAGGCGACCTGCCGATGGGGCGTCCAGACCCGGACGGCGCGCTCGCCGTCCGCGGCGACCTCGAGGAGGCGCTCGCTCGCCTCGCGGTCGGCTTCGATCGTCCCCGCTCGGCCCCGGAACACGCGCATGTCCCGACGTTCGGGTCGATGGGTCTAAACGCTCCCGCTGCCGACTCGCAGGCGAGAGATGGCCGTCACCCTCCCCGACGCGCTGCTCGCCCGCTACCGGCGGTTCTCGCTGTACAACTCGCCGTACCGCGCCCACGACGGCGGCTGTGCGGTCGATCTGTACCCCGGGACCCTCCGCGACGGCCGGACGACCGCCGCACCCAGCCCGGTCTCCGGCGTCGTCCGCGAGACCCGCACCGTCCGCGCGCCGCCGAAGCCGTACGCCCCCGAGCACGACTACCTGATCGTGATCGACTGCGACGGCCCCGCCGAACTCGAGGGGCTGACCGCCCGTATCCTCCACGTCGAGCCGACCGTCTCGAGCGGGGACCGTGTCGCGGCGGGGGAGTCGCTTGGCACCCTGGTTCGCGCCGGCTTCTTCGCACCCTGGGTCGACAACCACCTCCACGTCGGCTTCCGGGAGTCGGAGCAGAACCCGTACCGGGCGTCGGGCTCGCTTCCGCTCGAGCCCGGTGTCGAGATCGAACCCCTCGCCTGGAACGGCACCGGTCGGGTCGTCGCGACGGGCGAGACCTACGCCGTACTGGACGCGCCGACCCACCCCGATCCCGGCTCGAGGTTCGTCGGCGTCGGTGCGGACTCCGGAGCCGTTCTCGACGGCGGGCTCCCTCACTACGACGGTGGCGGCCTGCTCGGGCTCGAGGGGTCCGCTACGGGAGCCGTCTCCCTGAACGGCGACCGCCTCGGCGTCCTCGAGGGACGGACGATCGACTGGGACGACGTGGTCGTCCTCGCGAACGGCGAGCCGATCACGGGGTTGTCGCTGTTCTGCGCTCGCGACGCCGACTTCGGGGCGAAGCTGATCTGCCCGGAAGTAGAACTCAGTGTCGGCGACGGCGTCGACGTCTCCGTTCGTCCGGGCCCGTAGCGAGCGAGCCCGGCTCCGCGGACGTTCGCGGAGATGCGAGGCGGAACCGACGGCTTTCGCCGTTCTCGGAACGCAAAGTGTCCCGATCTGCCAACCAGCGATCAGCGAGTTCCGGTGACGGAGCCGGTCCCTGCAGTCGGTGATCGGTAAAAACGGCGTCAGCGAGGGTCAGTCGGCGGTTCGTTCCACTTCTTCGGCGTCGGGATCGGCGCTCTCTCGAGCAGCGGTTCGCATCTCCTCGAGTTCGTGTTCGACCTTGGTTCGTCCCTTCTCGAACTCCCCCATTGACTCGCCCGCGGCGCGAGCGAGTCCGGGGAGCTTCGTCGAACCGAACAGCAGGACGGCGATGAAGAGGATGATGAGCAGTTCGGGCCCACCGGGCATCATGAACAGCGGTACTAGTGAACTCATCGTAGAGTAGGGGTACGCCTCGAGAAGGGTTAAACTAGAAACCTGCGGCGGCCGAGAAACCTACTCGCGACGGTCCCGGTGTCGATCTTTCGCCTCCCGATACGCCTCGTCTTCCCGAACGCGCTCCCAGTATTCCTCGAACACCAGCGCCGCCTCGCGTTTCTCCTCGTCGGCCCACTGCTCGGGCTCGAGTTCCTCCCCGTCGTCACCGTACTTCGTCCCGCCGGGATACTTCGCGTAGCGCATCGCCCGCGTGTACCCCATCTGAAGGTACTTCCGGGCCATGTCCATCCCCGGAAAGTCGCCGTCCTCGCGGTACCGTTCGTAGCGTTCGTAGATCGACTCGGCAGACTCTCGAGCGCTCTCCTCGTCTTTGTACGACCACAGCGGTAGCAGTTCGCTCTTGTACGGTTCGACTTTGAACACGCCTTCTTCGCTATGACCGATCTCGTACTCGTCGGGATGTGCGCGGAAGTCCGTGTCGTACTCGGGACCGTCGGAGTCGTCAGGCACGGTGATCACCACTGCACGTTTTCGTCATCACCGCGGCCGAGCAACGCGAGGTCGCGGCTTTTTTTAGCCCAGATTTTTTGCGTGATGGGTGAGGGACCGTAGGGAACGAACCCGAACGGAAAAAAGGTGGTTGCAAGACGCCCTCCTCGCCGCGACCGATCTCGTACTCCTCGGGATGCGCGCGGAAGTCGGTGTCGTACTCGGGGCCGTCACTCTCGCCGTCGGAGCCGTCAGCCACGCGGACCACCGCAGGGTCGTCCGCTCGAGGAGTCGTTCATACCCTCGAGACGCCCTCGAGCCGGATGAACGCTCACCCTGCTCCCGGAGAACCCGCGAAGCGCAGCCGTAAAGAGCGTCGCACGTGCACGAGGTGACATGACCGACGACCCGCCGAACTCGGCCGCGGAGATCGACGACCTCGCCCGGTTCCTCCAGCGCTACATCGACGAGAACCACGAGTTCCTCTCCTGGATCGGCACCAGCGTCGAGGACGTCGACAACGGGACGATGACGCTGTCGATCCCCTACGACGAGAAGCTCACCAACATCCGGCCGAACGCGGGTCCCGACCAGCGTCCCGACATCCACGGCGGGATCGCCGCGACGCTGATCGACACCGTCGGCGGGTTCGCGATCCAGACCCAGCTCGAGGACCCGCTCTCGACGGGCGTCGCGACGATCAACCTGAATGTCAACTACCTCCGCCCGGCGACGGGCGACCTCGAGGCGACCGCGGAGGTCGTCCGCGCGGGCTCGACCGTGGGAGTCAGCGAGGTCACGGTCGAGAGTACGACCCCCGACGGCGAGACGAAGGCCGTCGCGACCGGACAGGGATCCTATCGGATCTTCCGGGGCGACTAGGGCGACGACCCGTCAGTTCGGTCGGCGTCTCGGGCGCTCTCGTCGGCTCGCGCTCGAGCGCTCGCCCGGATCCGGAGGTGGAGATAGCAGCCGACGGCCGCGACGAACAGGAAGTAGCCGTAGATCGCAGTCTCGAGGGAGGCGGGAACCGGCTCCATACGTCTCCGTCGTCGCTCGAGCGGGTACGAGTACGGCTGTACAGATTGCCGTTCTATACGTCGGTCGTTCTTAGTCCTTACTGACCATCCAGTATCGGACGCCGAGGTAGACGATCACGAGCCCGAACGTCGCGGCGTACAGCGTCGATCCGGTCGTGGCCGCGGCGATGAGCGCGACGGTGTTGAGCGCGATCCCGCCGGCGTACAGCAACTGGAGGTTGCGGCGCTTCATTCGTGGCTTCCCTCGCAGGTGGTGACCGTGGTCGGTGTCGCCGCTCCGAGTCGTTCGATCGCTCGCACACTGGGACGTCGGCGGGGAACGCACATACCGAATCGTTCGAAGGAGACACCAAAAGCCTCCCTCCTCGAGGCGGGCGCGGACGTCGAAAACGATCGTCGGAGCGACCGCACCTACGCCGCGTCGAACTCGAGGTCGTCGCGCTCGACGACCTCGCCGAACAGCCACGCGGCGTGTTCCAGGGCGTACTCGAGGTGGTCGTCCTCGATCGAGCCGATGCAGTCTTCGACCATGATCGGGCGGAAATCACGCAGGCCGGCGCTGCCGCCGGTGTGGAGCACGCAGACGTTCGCGAGAGTGCCACAGATGACGAGGTCGCGGATGCCGCGGGCGTTCAGCCACCCCTCGAGTTCGGTGTTGTAGAAGGCGTCGTAGGTGTGTTTCTCGACGACGTGATCCTCCTCGCGAACCTCGAGTTCGTCGACGATCTCGGCCTCCCAGGAGCCCTCGACGACGTGTTCGCCCCACTGCTCGAACTCGTCGTAGTAGTAGGCCTCCTCGAACTGCTCGGGCGGGTGAACGTCACGCGTGTAGATCACCTGCACGTCGGCCTCGCGGGCCCGGTCGACGAGGTCGGCGACGGGTTCGATCACGTCCTCGCTGCCCGGGGCGTGCAGCGTGCCCTCGGGGTGACAGAAGCCGTTTTGCATGTCGACGACGACGAGTGCGGTGGTCGCTGGCTCGAGGTGCATACGCGAGCGTAGGCGATCGATCCACTAAACGTTCGCCCGACCGTCGGTCTTTTGATCCGTCCTCGCTTACGGGTCGGTATCCCGGAATGAACTCGAGGCGCACGCGGACGGTCGCCGTCCTCCTCGCGGTGGCGGCGCTGCTGGTGCTCGCGGCCAGCGGCGCGGTCCCCGGACTGCTCTCGGCCGGCCCGATCGGCGAGACGACCGAGACCGACCGAGCGGACGAGCCGACCACCGAGGGAACGGTCGGCTACGTCGAGGGCTACTGGTACGACGACGAACTCGCCGTCGACGAGCGCGACGGCGCGGTCGTCGAGGACGACGAACTCGAGGCGGTCGTCTACCGATCGATGGCCCGCGTCGAGGAGATCCGCGGGCTGACCTTCGAGGACGACGTCCCCGTCGAGGTCGTCTCCCGCGAGGAGTTCGAGGCGGACAACGACGACCTCTTCGCCGACGTGGAGGGTGACGAGCGGATCCAGCTGAACGTCAACGCCGAGGCGCTGTTCGCGGTCGACCGCGAGACCGACGCGACCGAGGCCCAGGAGGCGCTGTACGGCGGGACCGTGGGCGGCTACTACGAGCCCGCGACGAACCAGGTCGTGCTCGTCTCCGACAGCGCCGAGGCGCCCGAACTCGACGAGGTCGTCCTCGGCCACGAACTCCTCCACGCCCTGCAGGACCAGCAGTTCGACCTCTCGAGTTACGACCGCGAAACGGTCGACCAGGACAACGCCAAGAACGGCCTGATCGAGGGCGACGCCGTCCGGGTCGAGACCGCGTACGAACAGCGCTGTGACGCGGCGTGGGACTGCCTCGAGCCCGCCGACGCCGCGGGCGACCCGCCCGACGTGAACTGGGTGCTGTACGCGACGATCTTCCAGCCCTACAGCGACGGTCCCGACTACGTAGACCACCTGTCCGAGCAGGGCGAGGACTGGGACGCCGTCGACGCTGCCTACGACGACCCGCCCGCCAGCAGCTCGGAAGTGATCCGCCCGGGTGAGGGCCGCGAGCCCGCCGATATCGACGTCGAGGACCGATCGAACGAGAGCTGGAGCCCCCTCGAGGTCGACGGCGAGCCCGCGACCGAATCCTACGGCGAGGCGGGGCTGGTCGCGATGTTCGCCGGCGACGCCCACGACTCGAACGAGCCGTCGGTGATCGGTCCCGACGCGTTCTTCGAGACGGACTTGGGCGGTTACGACTACGACCAGCCCTACACCGACGGCTGGGCCGGCGACGAACTCGTGACCTACGTCGCCGACGACGCCGACACCGACGATCCGGCCGCGGCCGCCGACCGGGCCGGCTACGTCTGGGAGACCGAGTGGACCTCGAGCGACGAGGCCGAGCAGTTCCTCGCGGGCTACCAGGAGCTGCTCGATCTGCAGGACGCCGAGCCCGTCGACGACCGGCAGGACACGTACGTCGTCGACGAGGCGTACCCCGGCGCCTACTACGTCGATCACGACGGCGAGACGGTGACGATCGTCAACGCTCCCTCGGTCGAGGAGCTTCCGGCCGTCGACGACGGCGCCGCGCCCGAGGGCGAGGACACGATCGAGGTCGACGACGTCGGGCCCGAGGCGAACGATGGCGGTGAGACGAGCGACGAAGACGACTCGATCCCCGGCTTCGGCGCTCCCACAGCGGTCGTCGCGGCGGCGATCACGATCGCAATCGCGACCGCGGCTCGAGCCCGCTCGAGTCGATAACCCGCTCCTCCGAGCGACGGACCTTTCTCCCTCCCGGCGAATGGGCCACCGATGCGTCGCGGGACACTGCTGGCCGTGGTCGCGCTCGTCGTCCTTTCGGGCTGTACGCTCCCGTACTCGCCGGATCGGTTCGACGACGACCGCGAGCTGGGCCAGATCGGCGACTACGCCTACGACGACAGTTTCGCGTTCGACGGCGAGGACCGACTTACGAAGGCGCAGCTCGAGGCGGCGACCTACCGGTCGATGGCCCGGATCGAAGTCATCCGGGGACTACCCTTCGAGCACGACGTCGAGCTCGAGGTGATCAGCCGCGAGGAGTACCGCGAGCAGCGCGGGGAGTCCGCGAACGCCTCCGCGTTCCGGAACGAGCTCTGGCGCGGGGCGTTCGTCGTCGACGGCGAGACGGACGTCAACCGCGCGTTCGACGAGCTGTACGGCGGGGCGGTACAGGGCTACTACTCGAGCGATCGGATCGTGCTTGTCACCGACGGCAGCGACGAGTTCCGGGTCGACCGCGGCACGTTAGTCCACGAACTCGTCCACGCCCTGCAGGACCAGCGGTTCGGCCTCGAGCGCCGCGGCGAGACGATCGACGAGCGCCGAGCCGAGAACGGCGTGTTCGAGGGCGAGGCGAACTACGTGCCGTACCTGTACGAGCAGCGCTGCGAGGCGGAGTGGGACTGTCTCGCCAAGCCGCCGGAGCCGACGGCCGAGATCGCCGAACGGCCGTTCAACGTCGGCCTCTTCCTCTCGATCTACGTCCCCTACGCCGAGGGACCGTCGTTCGTCTCGCACCTCCACGAGACCGGCGGCTGGGAGGCCGTCGACCGCGCCCACGACGAGCGGCCGACCACTACCTCGGAGCTGATCCGCCCGGAGCGCTATCCCCACGACCCCATCGAGATCGCCCTCGAGGACCGTTCGTCGGGGGAATGGGACCTCGAGACTGACGGCGACGGCGAGCCCCGAACCGAGACGGTCGGCGAGGCGACCCTGTTCGGGAGCCTCTGGGCCAACGGCGTGATCGACCGCCCGATCGACGAGGGCGGAACCGAGCCGGTGCCGTACAACTACTCCCACCCCGCGACCGACGGCTGGGCCGGCGACGAGTTCCGGGTGTACGAGAGAGCGGACAACGAGACGGCCCACGTCTGGTCGCTCGCCTGGGAGAGCGAGGCCGACGCCGCGGCGTTCGCCGACGCCTACCGCGACCTGCTGGCGGCCAACGACGCCGAATCGGTCGACGACCCAGATGCGGCCGTCGACGGCGTCGACGCCGAGGCCTACCGAATCGGCGACGAGGATCCCTTCGCCGGCGCCTATCGCGTCGCGGTCGACGGGGATCGGGTCGAGATCGTCGGCGCGCCCGCGGTCGACGACCTCGAGGCCGTCCACGCGAGCGGGGGACCTTCCTCCGGCAGCGTCGATTCCGAACCGAGGCTTCCGACGACTGCGGCGCCCGACTCGCCCGGTGCCGGCCCGGATCGGCCGGCGAGCGCGCCGGCAGACGGGTAGCTTATTTGACCGCCGCCTGAAACCGACGGTATGACGAATCCGTTCGGAATCGTGTCCTCGGAGGCGATCCTCGAGGGCACCGCGACGGACGCCTACTTCGAGCGAACGCGGACCACCCTCGAGCACGCGGGGAAAAATCCCCGCGTGGTCGCCGAGGTGACCGCCGACCAGTTCCCGACCGGCGCCTTCGAGGTCTTCACGGGCGTGAAAGACGTCGCCACGCTGTTCGAGGGTCGCGACGTCGACGTCGACGCGCTCCCCGACGGGCAGCTGTTCGACGGCGGTCCCGTCCTGCGGGTCGAAGGACCGTACCTCGAGTTCGCCGAGCTCGAGACCTCCCTGCTGGGCTTTCTGTCTCAGCCCAGCGGGTTCGCGACGGCCGCGCTCGAAGCCCGGCTCGCGGCGCCCGACGCGACGGTGCTCTCCTTCGGTGCTCGCCACGTTCATCCCGCGATCACGGCGACGGTCGAGCGGGCCGCCCTGCTGGCGGGGCTAGATGGCTTCTCCCACGTCGCCGCGGGCGAGATCCTCGGTCGGGAGGCGGGCGGCACGATGCCCCACGCGCTCATGTTCTGTTTCGGCGAGGGAAACCAGGCCGATGCCTGGCGGGCGTTCGACGAGGCCGTCCCCGACGAGACGCCTCGAATCGCGCTCGCGGATACCTTCTGGGACGAGAAAAGCGAGAGCCTGCTGGCCGCGGAGACCCTCGGCGAGGACCTCGACGGGGTCCGGATCGATACCACCGGCTCCCGCCGGGGCGATTTCAGACACATCATCCGCGAGGTGCGCTGGGAACTCGACGCTCGAGGGTACGAGGACGTCGACATCTTCTGTAGCGGGGGGCTCGGTCCCGAGAACATCCGCGAGCTGCGAGACGTCGCCGACGGCTTCGGCGTCGGCAGCCACATCACCGAGGCCGACTCGATCGACTTCAGCCTCGATATCGTCGCGATCGGCGACGAGGACGAACCGATCTCCAAGCGGGGGAAGCTCTCGGGTGTCAAGGACGTGTATCGGACCGCCGACGGCGGCCACCACGTCGCGCTGGCCGACCGGGACGGGCCCGCCGACGGCGAGTCCTTGCTCGAGCCGCTGATCCGCGACGGCGAGGTGGTTCGGGAGTTCGACCTCGAGGCCGCCAGCGAGCGCTGTCTCGAGGACGCGTCGGTGGTCGGGTTCGACGACTGATCGGTCGCGGACGCGAAGAGAAGAGGTTGCTCGCGGCGGTTACAGTTCTTCGATGCTGCCGTCGGCCTCCCGTTCGCGGAAGACCTGCCCTTCGAACAGGGTGACGACGACGTCGTCGTTCTGCCAGGCGCCCGGCGCGAGCCGTGCCTTCCGACAGGTACGATCGAGGTACTCGTGTTCGCTCCAGCCGTTCTCGACGGGGACCGTCGGGTAGAGCCAGCCGCCCTCGCCGGCGTCGACGGCGACGCCGTGGGTGCCCAGCTCGAGGTCGGCAAGCGGGTCGTCGGTGAGGACGACGTTCTTGACTGTACAGACCGAGACGGTAAGGTTCGGCAGCTCCGAGGGGCTCACTTCCGAGCCACAGGAGTCCTCGCTCGCGGCCTCGATCGCCGCGTCGACGATGACGTGGCCGAGCTGGTCGCCCGAGCGGTACCCCCCGGCACAGCCCCGCAGGCTCCCCCGCCCGCGGGTCGACTCGAGTCGAACGAACGCCCCCGTTCGCTCGTAGAAGGCCTCCCGCATGCTGCCCGGTTGCTCTCGCTGTCCGTGTTGCACGTAGGATTCGACGGATTCGCGCGCGAGTTCGACGGCGCGCACGCCGTCCTCGTAGGAAAGGTCAACGCCCTGTCGCTGGGACATACGAATGTACATGGGAATTGACGTCCTAAAACGCTTCCATTCGGCTCGAGGCCCGGCTCGGGGGCCGACCGCGGGACTTATTCGACTGCCGTCCCTACTCCACGCTGGGAGAGAGAGTCCGGCTGCCGCGATGACCCCGCCGGCGACGGCGGGATCACCATGACGTGGATCGGCTCTCCGAGTCGGTCCACGCACCAACGTTGGCCACCTCTCCGAGGTGCCCAACGCCCGCGAGGAAAGTCCCCCCACCCGTTCGGGCGGGTGACCGGACGCAAGTCCGGAGCGGGAGACCGTTGGCTCTGGAACAGAAACGACACGTCTCGGCCCGACCGATGATGCGTGCGACCCCGACCGCGAGGAAGGGAAGTTAACCTGCAGAGGGCGTGTGGTCGCACACACGTGGTTCGAATCCACGGACCGCGCGATTCACGTCGACTGGCGCGGTCGACCACACACAGACGGCCGAGGATCGATGGAACGGCGAACCCTCACCGGTGCAAGTCCGCGCCGTGGTAGCCCGAACGCCCCGCGATTTCGCGGACGGCGCGGACGCTTAGCCGAATGCCGGACCGAACAGAAGGGGGCTTACTCCTCTCACCCAGTTTTCGTCCTCGAGTGACGACGCCGTTCACACCTCCCTCGAGCCGATTCTCGAGACAGCTATGTGGCCGTCTCGAGGAACGCGTCAGCTACGTCTGTTGTCCGTACTCCTCGAGGGAATCCCACTCTCGAGCGATCAGTTCGCGGACACCGTGCTGCAGGATTCCCTCGCCCAGCGACGTCGCTCGGTAGTACGAGTAGAGGCCGTCCGTGTCCGGCTCCTTGCGTTTCCGGTTCTCGACGAGGCCGACAGCAACGAGTTCGTCGAGGTGGTAGTGAAGCACGTTCGACTGCACGTCGAGCCGATCCCGTAGCTCGCTGGCGCTCTGTCCCCCGTCCTCGACCAGCGCGTTCAGCACGCGAAACCGCGTCTCGTTACCGATCGAGCGCTGCATTGCGAGGTACTCCTCGAGCGAGAGGACGCTGTGCTCGGGTAGCAACGCTTCCCCCGTTCGCCGTCCAGTCCGTCCGGACTCGGCCATACGTCTCGTTTCTCGCCCGGCTGCTTAAGCGTTCGCTGAGTCAGTAACTGCTGAATAGACTTGTATTTATATGCTGGCAGCGAGCAGTGACCGTATGCGCGATCGAATCATCGACGAACTGGGCGACCTGCCCCGATCGCGGTTTCTGGTCTACCTGATGGGACCCTACGAGGCGTTCGACGTGGAACGGACACTCGAGCAGGCGGACCCCGATTCGATCCCCGACTCGGCCGATTTCGGGACGCTCGTCGGATCCGACCACGACCTGGCACGCGACGAGGCTGCACTCGATCTCCTGCTCGACGTTCGGGATCGCCTGCGGACCGACGCCGGCGTCAACGCGTTCCTGGCGATCGATATCGACGTACCGCTCGAGGAACTCGACGCGGCCAGCCAGAGCATCGCCTTCGCGGAGGCGAGCAACGCGGTCGTCTACGTCGTTCCCGCCGTCGGCGACAACCTCGGTGTCGGTATCGAGGTTGGTTCCGTACTCGAGGCGCTGTTCGACGGCGAAACCCCGTCCCACCACCGCGAACGGGTCGCGTTCGTCCACGAATCGGGCGTCCGTAGCGCGATGATCGCCGCGGTGCGGGACCGGTGGGAGGCCCGTATTTACGCCTACGAGGATCGGGACGAACTCGAGCGCCAGATCCGGCTGTTCGTCCGCGATCTGATCCGCAAGGAACGGACCGGCGAACTCCCGAGGCTCGAGGAGTAAGGAGAAGCAAGCACTGGACCGAGCACGGCGAGGGAAGTCCTTCGAAAAACGCGAAGCGAGCCCTAGCCCTCGAGCGGGTCAGGGGCTTTCGGGGTGTTTACTCCGGGAGCGTGTCCTGCTCGCGCGAACACAGGGGATGGCCACGCCCTCCCCAACCGATTCGCTCGCTGCGCTCGCTCATCCCTCGCACAGCGTTGCCGACCGCCCTCGCTGGTGCTCGGTCGGCCGCCAGCGCGCGCCACCGCATGTGGAGTGCCCGGTTCCCTCGAGCCCGTCCCGTGGGTTCTCCGCCTGTCGATCCGGCCGATCGGACCCCGGCTCCAGGTCCCTCGAGCCCTCACTCGAGCGCGTCGGCGATCCGGTCCGCGCAGCCGACGTCGGGTTTCGCGTAGGCGCAGTGGTCGCCGACGTCGTCGGTGACGTCCACGTCGACGTAGTTCTCGGGTAGCGAGCACCCGTCGCGGAACCAGCCGCCGCCGCAGTCGCTGCCGGCACAGCCCAGGCCGCTCGAGAACGACTGCAGATCGTAGCCGTAGCAGACGCTGGCGTCGTTCCCGGAGTGGTAGTTGTACACCGCCTCTGCCCCGCGTTCGACCCCACAGCCGTACGCGCCGGCCGTACAGACCGAGTCGTCGTCGGCCGCAGTGCCGAGCAGCGAGACGGTTTCGACGCGGCTCTCGAGGGCGGCCAGCGTCTCGAGGCACGCGCGACCGCCAAGCGAGTGGCCGACCAGGTGGACCGTCGCGCCGTCGGCCTCGTCCTCGAGCCAGCCGGCCAGGCGCTCGCCGACCGTCTCGGTGGTGTTCTCGGCGCGCCAGTAGTTGCGGGTGTCTGCCTCCCAGGTCGCCGCGACGACGGGTTGGTCGGAGCCGTTTTGCTCGAGGGCCTCCCGGAGGGTGTAGGCCTGGTCCGTGCTCGTCTCGCGGCCGAGCCAGCCGTGGACGAAGACGACGAACTCCTCGCCAACATCCTCGAGGTTCTCGGCGGTCGGCTCCGCCTCGGTGAGGTCGATCTCCGGGTAGTCGGCGGGCGCCTCGAGCCAGTCGTCACAACCGGTGAGTTCGCTCGCGGCGGCCGGCCTCGACGCGGCGCCCAGTCCCGTCGCTCCCGCGGCCGCACCCGCCGTGGCGCCGAGTAGCTGCCGTCGGCTAACGGGCACCGGCTCCTCCTCGCCTCTCCCGCTGTCGTCGGCTCTCGAGTGTCGGTCGCTCATGAATACCTTGTCGTTCGAATCGCAACTCGAGCGAGGATTCGCGACGAGCGCGGGTACGTTCCGTGCAGGCACGCTCCGGGACGCTCCGCTCTCACGAGAGGACCAGCAGCGCCGTCGAGCCGTCGTCCTCCCAGCCGGCGTCGGTGGTCGCGAACAGCCGCCCGTCGGCCGCGGTGACGAAGCCGACGTTGCCGTCGGTCTCGCGTTCGAACCGTTGCTCGCCGACGCGGAGCGAGCGGAACCCGACCCCGCCGTCGATGTCGATCGCGCGGAGGCGGTCGTCCCCGACGTAGACCGTGTCGCCGACGACGATCGGCGGACCGGAGCCGCCCCGCTCGAGGTCGACGCGCCACCGTTCGCCGCCACTCGACGGCGCCCCACCGAGTAACGTTGTACAGCTCGCCGCCCCGCGTCGCCACGTACAGGGAGTCGGCGTACTTCGCGAGCGCGTACCGCGGAGCCCCGAGCAGCTCTTGCTCCCAGAGGTGGTCGCCGGTTTCGGCCTCGAGCGCGTGGACGGCGTTGCCGCCGGCGGCGTAGATTCGGCCGTCGTCCGTCTCCGAGAGCGTCACCGACCCGGTGCCGATCGGGGACTCGAACTCGTGGCCCCACTCCACCTCGCCGGTCTCGAGGTCGCGGGCAGTCAGCGTACTCACTTCCTGAACGTAGACCGTACCGTCGACGACGGTCGGCGCGCCGTCGGTGACGGTCCTCGAGTTCCCGAGGTCGGCGCCGGGCGTCGACCACGCGTAGTCGTCGTCGCTGCCGGGCTCGGTGTCGGTACTCCCGAGACAGCCCGAAAGCGCCGCGGTGCCGGCAACCCCGATTCCCAGAATGACGTCTCGTCTCGGTCGCATTCGGTTCGACTCGCCGCCGTCCCGGAATGAGCTTTGTGCCCCGAGAGGAGGCGGGCCGTCGGCTCGAGCGGACTCGAGTCGTTTTTCGCCCTCGTCGGTACTCGGAGCGATCGCTCGAGGACGTTCAATAGAACGCGTCCTGACGGAGTCCAGCGCGAGTGAAACGAGCGTTGGGCACGTCAGGACCGAACGCAAGAGCGGGCGCTGAACAACGTGAAGCGCCCGCGATAAGTGAGCGTCCTGACGGAGATTTGAACACGGGAAGACGGTCGCTCCCTCCGCTCGCGCTGCGACTTCCCTGCTCAAATCTCCGTATCGGAGTTTCGTCGACACCAGCCGCTCGCTTCGCTCGCGGTTTGGTGTCGACAGAAACGTCCTGACGGAGATTTGAACTCCGGTCCCTGGCTCCGCAAGCCAAGAGGATAGTCCACTACCCTATCAGGACTCATCTCTACGTACCGCCGTCGACATTAAAGCCCTTTCGAAAGTCGGACGCTGGACGGCGGTTCCTGGCGTGTGAGTGACAGGCGAGCCGGCGCAGGTTTATCACCGAAGGCGGGGCCAACGGTCGTATGCACTCCCTGGCCGGATCTCCCTCGAGACAGCCCCGATCGCAGCCGGCGTGGGCCTCGTTCCCCCGGAGCCGTCGAATGAGCAATTCTTATGCGCGGGCTACTCATGCACGAACATAGAATGAGCGACATCGAGGGCGTGTACGAGGACCTCGAGGCGGACGTTTCTCTCGAGGAGTTTCGCGAGGCCGTCGAGGAGAAAGTCGAGCAGATGGGCGGGCTCGCCGACGAGGAGACGGCGGCGATGCTCATCGCCCACGAGATCGGCGAGAGCGAGGTCGGCGGCGTCGCCGACGTCGAGCCCGGGATGGAGGAGGCGAAGTTCGTCGCGAAGGTGATCGACATCGGCGAGCTGCGAACCTTCGAGCGCGACGGCGAGGACGAGGACGGCCGCGTCGTCAACGTCGAGGTCGCCGACGAGACGGGCTCGATCCGGGCGGCGTTCTGGGACGAACACGCCGAGGCGACCCTCGAGGAACTCGAGGAGGGCCAGGTGTTACGGATCAAGGGTCGCCCGAAGGAGGGCTTCTCGGGCGTCGAGGTCAGCGTCGACGAGGTCGAACCCGATCCCGACACCGACATCGACGTCCAGGTCTCGGATACCCACACCGTGGAGGCGCTGTCGCTCGGCCTCTCGAGTGTGAACCTCGTCGGCGTCGTCCTCGACACCGACACCGTGCGCACCTTCGACCGCGACGACGGTTCGGAGGGAAAAGTTGCGAACCTCGTCGTCGGCGACTCGACCGGTCGCATCCGGGTGACGATGTGGGACGAACGCGCCGAGCAGGTGACGGAGTTCGAGGCCGGCGACACCGTCGAGGTCGTCGACGGCTACGTCCGCGAGCGGGACGGCTCGCTCGAGCTTCACGTCGGCAACCGGGGCGCGCTCGAGGCCGTCGACGCCGACGTGGAGTACGTTCCCGAGAGCGTGCCGATCGAGGACGTCGAGATCGGCCAGACGGTCGACATCGCGGGCGTCGTTCGCTCGGCGGACCCCAAACGCACCTTCGACCGCGACGACGGCTCGGAGGGCCAGGTTCGAAACGTTCGAGTACAGGACGCGACCGGCGATATCCGAGTCGCGCTCTGGGGCTCGAAGGCCGACACCGACCTCGGCCCGGGTGACGAGGTCGCGCTGGCCGACGTCGAGATCCAGGACGGCTGGCAGGACGACCTCGAGGCGAGCGCGGGCTGGCAGTCGACGGTGACGGTGCTGGATTCGGAGGCCGGAACGAGCACAGAAGGGGACGACGACGGCACGGACGGCGACGGGAACGCGGGCCTGTCGTCGTTCGCGGAGGGTGGCGACGGAGCGTCGACCACGGCGGACGAATCGGCGGCCGACGACGACGACGAGACGGGCTCGGAGGAGCCTGAACCCGGCGAGGAGATCGAGTTCACCGGCGTCGTCGTCCAGGCCGGAGATCCGGTCGTGCTCGACGACGGCGAGACGACCATGAGCGTCGCCACGGACGCCAGCGTCGGGCTCGGCGAGGAGATCACCGCCCGCGGCGTCGTCCGGGACGGTCGACTCGAGGCGAGCGACGTGTTCTGAGCCGGCGAAAAACGCCGAATCACGAGGAAAAGCGTTAAGGGAGTTAACTCCGGCTATCATGATATGAACGTCGAACTCCCGTTCGCGCCGGTCGATACGATCATCCGGCGGAACGCGGGTGAACTTCGGGTGAGCGCCGACGCATCGGCGGAGCTCGCAAAGCGCATCCAGGAGCGCGGGAGCGAACTCGCGACCGAGGCTGCCGAGCGGGCGAACGCCGACGGGCGCAAGACGCTGATGGCCCAGGACTTCGAGGTCGAGACCGTCGTCGACAAGGACGACCTCGAGCTGCCGGTCGCACCCGTCGACCGCATCGCGCGCCTCGAGATCGACACCCGGTACCGGGTCTCGATGGACGCCCGGATCGCGCTGGCGGACATCCTCGAGGATTACGCCGACAACGTCGCCCAGGCCGCGGCGGTTCTCGCTCGCCACGCCGACCGGCGAACGATCACCGACGATGACATCGAGACGTACTTCTCGCTGTTCGAGTGAGATGCAGTTTGGTTACAGCGAGGTCTGTCTCGCACACGATCCCGGCGCGCGCCACCCCGAGGCACCGGACCGGCTGCGCGCGATCCGCGAACGGCTGAAGCGCAAACACGGCGTCGAGTACGTCGAGGGCGATCCCGTCGGTATCGACGTGATGGACGGGGTCCACGAACGGGACTACCTCGAGTCGGTCAGGGAGTTCTGTGCCGATGGCGGGGGTAACTGGGATCCGGACACGACCGCTGTCGAGGAGACCTGGGACGCGGTGAGACACAGCGCCGGGCTCGCCTGCTGGGCTGCGGAGGCGGCGCTGGACGGCGCCGACGGCCGGAAGACGCCGTTCTCGATCGGCCGGCCGCCGGGTCACCACGCCGTCTACGACGACGCGATGGGGTTCTGTTTCGCCAACAACGTCGCCGTCGCCGCCCAGTACGCACTCGAGACGCGGGACGTCGATCGGGTCGCGATCGTCGACTGGGACGTCCACCACGGCAACGGCACGCAGGACATCTTCTACGACCGCGAGGACGTCTTCTTCGCGTCGATCCACGAAGAGGGGCTGTATCCCGGTACCGGGCAGGTCGAGGAGACGGGGGAGGGCGACGGTGAGGGAACGACGATGAACGTCCCGATGCCCGCCGGCACGGACGACCGGGACTACCTCGACGCCGTCGAGGGTCCCGTCTCGAGCGCGCTCGAGGCGTACGATCCCGACCTTCTGCTGGTCAGCGCCGGGTTCGACGCCCACCGACACGATCCGATCTCGCGGATCAGGCTCTCGACGGAGGCCTACGCCCTGCTGACCGATCGGCTCCGCGGCGTCGCCGACCGGACAGACGCGGCGCTGGCGTTCGTCCTCGAGGGCGGGTACAGCCTCGACGTGCTGGCCGATAGCGTCGCCCTCGTTCACGAGACGTTCGACGGCCGGGAGCCGATCGAACCGGACGGCGATCGGAGCCAAGAGGCGGTCGAACTGTTCGAGCGGGTCGCCGACGCCCACGACCTCGAGCTGGAGCTGGACTAAGCGCTCGAGCGGTATCGACTTCTCAGGGCCGCGGGTCGAAGTACGCGCCGAGCTGCCGGTCGAACTCGGGGAGCAGGGCCGCCGTTTCCTCCTCGACGAGTACGTCGTACCCCTCCTCGAGGGCCGTCTCGACGTGCGCGCCGAGTCCGACGTCGAACAGGCGGTCGCTCTCGAGGTACGCTCGAGCGGTCGTGCAGTCCCGTTTTCGCTCCGCGACGTAGCGGTCGCCGTCGATGAACGGCCCGTAGACATCCGGGTCGTCGGCGTAGGCGTCGTAGAACCCCTCGGCGTGATCGCGGACGTGGACCGGCGGCCCGAGGTGGCGTTCGACCGCCGGCCGTTCGGCGACGGCCAGTTCGGCGAAGACGGCGGCCGTCTCGTCGGCGAACGTCTGTGCTCTGAGGACGTCGAATCCGTGGTCGTCGAGCCCGCCGACGATCCCCTCGAGGGACTTCTGAAGTTGTGGGTAGAGCTGATCGTCGACGAGGTCGGGCGCCTCGAACCGGACCGCGACGGCGGTCGTCTCCCGATCCGCGAGCCGGTCGCGAAGCGCCGCGGCCGTCAGCGCCTCGGGCTCGCGGGGCTCGAAGAGATCGACCGATGGCGCGGCGAGGAACTCGCGGGCGTAGTGTTGGAGCCGGGCGACGTTTTCGGCGGAGCAGACGGCAGCGACGTTGCGCTCGGGGTCGGTTGGGTCGATGACGATTAGCGGATCCGAAAACGACTCGCGGCCGTGGTCCTCGGGATCGAGTTCGACCGGGGGCTGCCAGTCGGCCGCGGTCTCGAGCAGCGGTCGGAAGCCGCCGTACTCGACGACGAGCAACTCGGTGAGGTAGCCGCTGAACCCGCTGGTCCGAAGGTCGCTTCCGTAGGCGCCGATCCCCTTCAGGAACTGCTTGGCGAGGCGCACGTCGGCCGCCAGCTCCTCGTCGAGGCGCTCCTCGAGGTAGCGGTTGTGAAACGGGGTTCGATCGACCGCCGAGCGGATCTCGGTCGCCGACTCGAGGCGAAAGCACGGGACGACGTCGACGTCGAACCCCTCGACCTCGCCTTTGACGTAGGGGTGTTCGGCGTACTCCTCGTGACCGTCGGTCACCGTCTCGTGGCCCACCTCGAGGCCGTACTCCTCGAGGGTCTCGCGGTCGAGTTCCGGCGGGAAGCGGACGAAGACGTCGATGTCGCGGTCGCCGCTGATCCACGTCTCCCGTGCCGACGAGCCGACCTGCAGCACGTCCGCGCCGGAAGCCAGTTCGGTCGCCGCGTCCTCGGCTCGTTCGGCGAGCGTCTCCGCAACTGCGCGCAGCCGCGCTCGCTCGTCGGGATCCGGATCGATTCGGTCTCGTACTCGAGAGAGTACCGACTCGAGGTCGTCGTTCGCTCCGTCCGGCCCGCCGTCGCGGTCGGCCTCGTCCTCGCTCATCACGTCGGGGTACTCGAGCGGTGCGTGAAAGCGTGTCGAACTCCGGGAGGGGAAAACGAAAGCCCTATCAAACCTACCCGATTACCTGATGATGAGCCGAAGTAGCTCAGATGGTAGAGCACCTCGCTGTTAACGAGGTTGTCCCAGGTTCGAGTCCTGGCTTCGGCGTCCGACAAATTTCTTCGAAATTTTCGGGCTGACTGGGACGCGAAGCGTTCCAGCCCTGCTGATTTTCGAGCAATCACACGCGAGGAGCGGTAGCTCTGAGCGTATCCAGCGAGAAAATAAGCGAAACAAGCAGGACTCGAGGACGCGAGTCGCAGCCCGGAAGCGCAACCGAACGAAGTGAGGTGAGCACCCCGGAACGTCTCGCACCTGTTCGAGTCCTGGCTTCGGCGTCCGACGAATTTCTTCGAAACTTTCGGGCTAACTGGGATGCGAAGCGGTCCAGTCCTGCTGTTCTCCGAACGTTACTCGAGAGGAGCGACAGCTCCGAGTGAACGCTCACCTCGAGCGTGGCGCCTCCGCGTCCGGGTCGTCGTCCTCGCCGGTGCCGAAGAACGCCGACAGCAGACACCAGTTCCCTCGCCGGAGGTGCTGGTGGAGCGTCGAGGAGGAGATGCCGATCGACTCGGCCAGCTCCTCGGCCGTGATCTTCCGGGGCCAGTCGTAGTAGCCGGCGAAGTACGCCGACTCGAGGGCTGCGCGCTGCTTGTCGGTCAGCTGATCGCCGACGGATTCCCGGAAGCTGTCGGCGGTCGTCACCGAGCGCTCGCGTTCGCGTTTGGCGACGAGCTCGAGGCCGTCGAACTCCCCGTCGAACGTCGCGACGACGTCGCGGACGTCGGCGCTCTGTGGGGCCTCGATGACGACCGTCCCCTCGCCGTCCTCGGCGACTGCCGAGCGGACCGCCGTCCCGGACTCGAGCGCGAGCTGGATCATCGAGTTCTCGGTGACCGTCTGGAGGACGAACCCGTCGTGGCGCTCCGAGACCGCGCGGGCGCTTTCGATCTCGGGCGCCGCTTCGGCGGCCTCGAGGACGGTCGCCGGCTCGACGCCCGAAACTCGGTGGTAGAGCATTACGCGACCGTTCTCGAGGGGGATCGCGCGCCGGAACTCGCAGCGACAGTCGTGCTCGGCCGTGAGCCGGACGTAGAAGACGGTCGGGTCGCGCAGCGAGAACTCGAGTTCGATGATCGAGTCGGCAAGCAGCAGCTCCCGGCTCTTGAGGGCGTTCTTGGCGAAACCGACGATCCTCCCGAGGGACTCGAACCCCGCGATGGCGTCCTCGGTGAAGACGTCGTCGCGGACGCTGTTGAGGACGAGCACCCCGACGGGCTGCTCTCCGTACAGCAACGGCACCGCGGCGATCGCCTCGACGTCCCTGGCGGGCTCGTCGTCGACCCCGCGGCTCTCCGTGATCTGATACTGCCGGACGACGTGAACGTCACTGGTCTCGATCGCCCGCTCGACGGTGCCCCCGGCGATCGAGCCGAGTCGGGTCTTCGTCACGGTCTCGAGGTAGCCGTCTTCGACGCCGGCGGCGACGGGCGATCCGATCCGATCGTCGACTCCCTCGACGCGGCCGATCCAGGCGCTCCGGTAGAGGTCCGACGCGACCAGCTGCTCGCAGATCATTCGATCCAGTTCCTCGCGGGTCGTCGCCGCCACCAGCCCGGTGACGAGGTCGTTGTTGACCGCGTTGATCCGGTTCAGCGTCTCGAGCTGGTCGCGCTGCTGGCGGAGTTCCCGCTCCTGGGTGCGCAGGAGCTGGGTCCGCTCGGCCCGGGTTAGCGCCGCGCCGATCCCCATCGCCAGCATCTCCGTGAGGTGCAGGTCGCTGCCGTCGAGGCTCTCGTCTACCCCTGCGAGCACCGTGAGAACGCCGTGGGCCCCGATCGGGACGTGGATACTCGAGTGTTCGAACAGTCCCGGATCGGTCCGTTCCTGCTCGTCGATTACGTTCCGCACCGGCTCCCGGTTCCTGAACGCGCGCCCGGCCAGCGTCGCCTCGAGATCGTAGGCGGTTCGCACCTCCAGCAGCTCCCCGGCGCCGTCGGTCATCGCGACGCACTCGAGCTGGTTCGTCTCCGGTTCGAAGAGTCGGACGCAGGCGATCTCGAACTCGAGGACGGTCTCGACGGCCTCGGCGCCCGTTCGGGCGATATCCGTCGCGGTCTCGGCACACATCAGCTCGCGGGCGACGTCGTTGAGCGACTCGAGCCGTCGCTCCCAGGATTTCCGATCGGTGACGTCGCGCACGACGCAGACGATCCCGTCCTCGAGCGCGGTAAGGGAGTGCTCCTGGTGGAAGCGGGTGCCGTCAGCGCGCCGTCCGACGGCCTCGCCGCGCCAGTGGCCCGCCTCCAGTACGGCGGGAATGGCGTCCCGCTCGAACCGCTCGACTTCCTCGTCGGGAAACAGCGTTCGCCAGGACGAGCCGACGAGTTCGTCGACGTCGTAGCCGTGCAGGTCGGCGAGCGCGGGGTTTACGTAGCGAAGTTCGCCGGACTCGTCCGAGATCCCCATCCCGTCGGTCGCCGCCTCCATCGCCGCCGACCGGTGCCGGATCGCGTCCTCGGCGTCGAGGCGGTCGAACGCGGCCTGGATCGTCGACGCCAGGATCCCGACCAGGTTTCGAAGCGAGTCGTCGATCGTCTCGCCGTCGGTCGAGCCGACGGTCAGGAGCCCCGTTTCGCCCAGCGGGACGACGAGTCGCTCCTCGAGTCTGATCTCCGGATGTGCGGATCGGTCGACGGCGTGGTAGGTCTCGACGAGCCTGGCATCGCCCTCGCGGAAGACGTCCATCTCGATCGTCCCCGGCGGGATCGGCGCGATGTCGGCTGCGGCGCCGTCGTCGACGGCCGACGATCGCACCGACCTGCTGGCGGCCAGCGGTTCGAGCACCTCCTCGTCGGCGTCGAACCGCCACACCGCGGCGTAGGACCGACCGAGTACCGTCTGGAGGAGCTCGACGGCGATCCGCCCGACGTCGCCCCTCGTCGTGGCCGCGTGGAGTTTCCGACTCGCGTCGTAGAGCGCCTCGAGCCGGCTCTCGTCGACGTCGCGCTCCGTTCGTGCTTCGGATCCGGAGTCCGAGCGGCGGCCGTCGATCTCGATCCTCGTCGGCGGGCGGTCGCGGCTCGGTCGTCGGGTCGGAGCCGGTTCGGAGTCCGTCCGAACGACGACCGTGAGGTAGCGCTCCCCGTCGATGTTGACCGTCGCTGCGGCCAACTCTACCGGAATCGGGCGACCGGTGCTGTGGACGAGTTCGCAGTCGATACGGTCGCGGGCCCGTCCGGTCTCGGTCGGCGGCGCTGGTTCGAGGATCCGCTCGAGCGGGCTCGCCCCGCCGTCCGGAAAGAGACGGTCGATCGATCCCTCGAGGAGTTCCTCGGCGTCGTAGCCGAGCAGTTCGGGCACGTGCGAACTCGTAAAGACGATCGTGCCGTCGGTGTCGAGGACGACGAGCCCGTCGGCGCCGGTTTCCACGACATCCCTGAAGAGCGGATCGTCGACGGCCGAGGGAAGCTTTGTTGTCATGTGTCTCTATAAGGTCGCCGTGGCGCATAACTGTACACCAATAGACAAATCCTCTGCACATTCCAGTACTGTTTGGTAACTCGAGTGGAGGATCTCCGATTGAGGAGGGTTGGTGTCACCGTCACGGCTCCTCCTCGTTCGTTTCGGCGACGATGCGAACGTCGTCTCCGCCCTCGAGGACGTACCGCTCCGGATCGATTGGTTCACCGTTTACGGTCACCGAGACGGTCGTTCCGTCGTCGTCCTCGCCGTACCCGTGGAAGTGGAAGCAGCCGTCCCGCTCGAGGTGCTGCGGATCGTCGAAGTCGACGACCGCGCCGTCGTACTCGAGATGGATGTCGCCGTGGAGGTGTGTCGGGCTATCCGCGTCGGGTTGCTGTACCGCCGCGGAAACGACGGACGTTCGTCGGCCTCGCCGGAGGAAGCCTCCTCGCGTTCGCGGGCTGTACGGGGACCTGCACGGAGACGGATTCGGGTGCCGACGGAAGCGACGACAAGCGAGCGCGGACGAGGAGGTCCAACGCGGCGAGTTCGCCTACGAACTCCCGCGCGGACGGGCGGTCTCGTCGCCGGCGGTCGGCGCCGAGACTTCGGAGGCGTTCGGAGCCGACGGCGAGCAGTACGACGGAGCGATGGCCTACCACCTCGAGCGCGATCGGGCGGAGCTCTACTGGCTGCTCGAGCCGCCGGAGTGGGAGGGTGAGAAGGCGTTCTGGCGGCTCCGATAGCTGGAACTCCGCGATCGAACCGCGACCGAAAAATCCGGCTCGCTACATCCGGGGACTGTGCCTGCTCACTTGCAGTTCGTCCGCGCCGTCTGTCTCGTAGGTCGCCATCATCAGCCCGACGACCTCCGGGTTCGACGGCTCGTAGCCGAGCTGTTCCTCCATTCGGTGTTTGATTTCCTCGAATCGGTCGCTCTTCGATCCGTACAGTTTGATGTGTGATGTCATTGCTCTCTCTCTCGGTTCGATCGGTGGGCCGACGGGCCGCCTCGGTCGGTGGCTCGGAGCGGGACGGTCGGGAGTGTCCGCTCGTTCGATCGCCGACTACTCGAACGCCCCGAACGGCAAAGAACGAGCGGCCTATGTAGTCGGACGTTCCCCAACCGACGCCCTTCGGTACCGTCGTCGGTCGCCGTCTCCCATCCGTCGTCGCCATCAGTGAGCCCTCGGAGAGCCGGTCAGTCGTCGGCGAACAGCACCGTCAGGAGCTTTCGCTGCGCGGCGTGGAGGTGGTGATTGAACGTCGGCTGAGCGATGCCCAGTACGGCGGCGACCTCCGCTCCGCTGCTCTCGCGGGGCGTCTCGTAGTAGCCGCTCGCGTACGCGGTTCGCAACACCTCCCACTGTCGGTCGGTGAGCCGGCGCTCGACCTCCGCCAGGAACTCGAACCGCGTTCGGGGGCGCCGATCCGCGTGACGGCGACGGAGAAGCTTCGCACCGGGAAACGAAGCCGAAATCGCGTCGACGACCCGTCGGACGTCAGCGTCGCCCGGCAGTTCGGCGACGACGCTGATGCCGTCGGGATCGCCCTCCATCGACCGGACGGCGGCGCCGTACTCGAGCAGCTGCGAGACGATGCTGTCCCGGGTGAACGTACACGCGAATAGCCGCGCGTCGTCTCGCTCGGTGACGAGCGACGTCTCGGTCACCTCCGGCGCCCGGCTCGCGAGTTCGAGGACGCGCTCGACGGACGTTCCCTCGACCGTGAACAGTCCGCGAATCAAGCCGTCGCCCCGACCGACGACGCTCTCGAGTTCGACCCGACCGTCGGCTTCGGCGGCCAGCCGGACGAACGAAAGATCGGCGTCCTGAAACCGGAACTCCAGCTCGACGACGTCGGTCGTCTCCAGCAGCGAGCGAGCGACCTCGAGGGCGTGAATCGCGTGGCCGATCCGTTTTCCGATCGCCTCGAGGGCGCGTCGCTCCTCGGTCCCGAACGCGCCGTGACGGGCGCCGTAGACCGCCAGCCCGCCGTACCGGAGCTCCGCGTAGCCGATCGGGACGCTCAGAGCCGACCGGTACCCTCGTCTGGTCGCCTCGCGCCGCCACCGCTCCGGACGGTCGCCGGCCAGGAGCCGCTCGCGTCGCTGCGGCGTTCCCGTTCGGACCGTGGCGGCCATCGGCTCCTGTTCGTCGAGCGGGGCGGTCACGTCGATCGAGACGCTGTTGAGGTAGCTCCGCTCGACGCCGGCCCACGACCGGGGTTCGATCGTCTCGCCGGCGGCGTCGTACGCGCCGATCCAGGCGAACGCGATCCGTTCGTGATCGACCAGTCGATCGCACACCGCCGCTTCGAGGTCCGCCCGCGAGGCGGCAGTGGCGACCGCGCCGTCGATCCGACGCTCGAGGGCGGTGCTGGCTCCGAGTCGCTCGAGGCGTCCCGCCTGTGCGTCGATCGCGTCGTCGCGGGTCGCCAGTCGTCTGTCGATCTCGCGTCGTTCTAGCGCCGTCCGGGCGATCGACGCGGCGATCGCGAGCGCCTCGAGAACGTCGCCGGTGCCGTCGATCGCCGCGACGAGGATCCCGTGTGCTCCCAGCGGGAGAACGACGCCGCGAGCGAGCGCAGGCTCCGATACCGCCCCGCTGGGCTCCGGCGTGACCTCGCGGACGAACGCCCGCTCGCGGTCGACGAACGCCTCCCAGGCCGGTCCCCCCTCGAGTGTCGCCGCCGGCTGACCGTCGCCCTCGTCGAACGTTCCGGCGCGTCCGGAGCGCTCGAGTGCGTCCTCGCGCTCGTCGTACAGGTAGCCCGTCGCGGCCGAGACACCGGGAATTCCGACGAGCGCATCGACGGTTCGGCGGGTAACGTCCCGAGGCGACTCGCCGCGACGAACCTCGGTCGGGAGCGCGACGACGGTCGTCCGCGCCGCGTCCGCCCGATCGCGCTCGAGGCGGGCGCCGAGCAGCGACGTCACGCCCCGGACGAATGCCATCTCGGCGGCTGAGAAGTCCCGATGCACCGCCGTGTAGACCCCGAGGAACCCCCACGGTCGGTTGGCGGCGGTCGTTCCGACGGGTGCCTCGAGACCGTCCTCGATCGCGTGTTCGCTCAACAACGGTGACCGGGCGGAACGGTCGTCGATACCCCGATCGAGAACGGTGACGGCGTCGCCGGATCGACGCGTTCGGCTCGGGTGCGATGCGATCGTCGACCGATCGAGGAGTCGGTCGACACCGTCCCGCCAGCCTACGCCGGCTCGGAGGACAACGGTGTCGGGACGCGATTCGAACAGGCCACAGCAGTCGGCGCCGAGCGCGTCCGCGACCGCGGTCGGGACGCGCTCGAAGAACGCGTTCGAATCGGACTCCTCGCGGAGTGTCCTCGAGAGCTCCGCGAGCGCACGCTGTCGGCGCGCCTCCCGCTCGATCGGAACGCCTCCCCTGTCGGTTCCGCTGAGATCCAGCACACTACACAGGTAGGTTCCCGGCTCGGTCGCGGTCACCGATCGCTGCACGGGTATCGCGCGGCCGTCCGTCCGTACGCCGAGCGCGTCGTCGACCGTCGATCCGCGACGATCGATAGCCTCACGGACGGTCTCGGCCGTCTGCGGGCCCCGGTCGGCCGGAAACAAGTCGGACCATGATTCCCCGAGCAGCGCGTCCGGATCGTGGCCGTACAGGTCCGCGAACAGCTCGCTGACCTCGATCACGCGCAGTCGGTCGTCGAACAGGCAGCTCCCGCCTGCCGCCGGGAGTGGTCCCTCGTCGTCGCCGTCGTCACCCGGTGTGATCCCGAGATCCCGCTCGTCGACCAGCGACGCGATACGCGACGCGAGCCACCGCCCTCGCGTCGCGTCCTCCTTTCGAAGGACGTCGGTCGCGCCCGCTGCCCGTGCCCGGTCGACGGTCGCGTCGCCTGGCGTGCGGACGAGCAAGACGACGGGGAGGTCGGGCCGACGCTCGCGGACGGCCTCGAGCAGTTCGACGCCGTCCCGTCCGGGGAGGTCGGTGTCGGTCACGAGACAGTCGAACCCGCCGTCGTCGAGCCGCTCGAGGGCGTCGCTCGCCTTCGTCGCCGTCGTCACGTCTATCGGCCCGCTCGCCTCGAGCGCGCTCGCCGTCGTCGCGGCCGCCTCGCGGTCCGGATCGACGTAGAGCAGTCGAACGGGGCGACTCGACTGCGGGCTCGTGTGCGGTACCATTGTTCGTTTTCGTCGTGCGGGCGGTCCTCGCTCGAGGACTCTCGCAGCGATCGGCCGTTTCGCGAGAACGGGATCGCCGCTCCCCGCGGGCGAGCGACGATCCGCGGGCGCTGGCTCGAGCCGGAACCGTCCGAACTCCGTCGGAACGGAGTCTGTACTAGACGTGGATTTCACCGGCAGGCTCGAGAAAGGAGGGCCTTCGATCGTTGAACGGCGGGACCGACGTGGCTAGCCCGGCCGCCACCGCCCGACGTCGAGGACCGGTCGCCGATCCCGTCGAACCCGCGTTGGTCGAGCCGGACAGGATACTCGGTAGTGGCGACGGCAGCTACCGTCGCCGACGCGTTACCCGCCGACGCACTACCGACGTACGTGCCGTACTACTGGTCGATGGCGCCGCAGGCTGGAGGCTACTCATTCAGTTACCCCGTTTTCCCGCCCGCGGCGCTACTATCGAGTAGAGCCCAACGATGACGACAGACCGACACACCGACGCGAATCCGGCCGCCGGAGCGGACGAACTCCCGACTGCGATCGCCGCGGCGATCCGGGAGTTCACTGAGCGACGAACCGCCGGGTCGGACCGTGGGGACGGGCTCCCGGCTCTCGTCGAACCCGCCCGTCCATCGACACTCGGCGGGGATGCGCCCCGTCTCGAGGAAGCCCGTCCGCTCTCGGAGCCCGTACCCGGCGTCGTCTTCCTCTGTTCCGTGGACGCGTTCTCGACCCCCGTCCGAAACGAGGCGGCGGTGCGCTCGCGCTCGACGTTCGCCGCGTCGGCCCAGCGACTCGTCTCCGAGGCGGGTCGGAACGGCGTCGACGTCCGCGGTAGCTGGTCGTTGCGCACCGAGGAGACGTTTCCCGACTTCGAACTCGAGATCCTCGAGGTCGAGAAACCCGTTCGGGGCGACGACTCGTCGTCGGCCACCCGCGAGTGAGTTATGGATCAGACTCCGCTTCCGAGCCCTCTATCGTCGACGACATCTTCGACGGGGAGCAGAAGACGGTTTTCGAGAATAAACAACTCGTCGACTCGAATACGATCGTCGATCACAACCGGATCTACGGCCGAGACGAACAACTGGCGGCCGAGGCCCGGGCGTTTCGTGACACGCTCGACGGCGAACGTCCCCCGGATCTCTTGCTCTACGGTCCGAGCGGCACCGGAAAGAGCCTCACCGTGAAAGCGGTCGCCGAGAAGGTCAAAGACCGCGCCGTGCAGAATAGTATCGAGTTCGACTTCGTCGCAGTCAACTTCAAAACGATGGAGTCACACTCGCTGGACCGCGCCGTCTGGAAGCTCGGCCACCAAACCGCCAAGAAACCGTCAACAGCCACATCAACAAAGCGGGAACGTACGGCGTCCTCGAGAGCGAGCGAACGAGCGACGGCTTCAAAAGCGGGGTTCACCTCGTGTTTGCGTTCACCGAACCGGTCGATGCCGTTCTCGAGACACTCGAGGCCGACGACGTATTCGACGAGATCGAACTGTCCACCGCTCGATCAATCGCGCGCCAGTCTCTCCGCGACACGTGATCTACAGCGAAGGCGGGCGAGTGCCTCGAGATCGTTCGGAAGCCGGAGTCTACCGGTAACTCTCGACTACTCGGACCTGGGTCGATAGGGATAGCTGCGCCCTCGAGCCGGGGCTATCCAAACAGCTACCACCGCTTTGTAGGTCGCTCCAAATGCACCGAATAGCGACGAATCGGGTCGGATGGCGAAGAAACGACGACGATCGGCCCGTACGAGCGGATCCGTCGAATCGACCGACGGTCCGCTCGTCGGGAACGATCGATGGAGACCAGCGTCCATGAGACTACCGAACCGAGCGACGCGTCGGCCTCGCGACCGCCGATCGATGGCCGCCTCCGGCGCTCGAGCCCCTCTCGCCGCGACCGCATCGGCGCCGACGGCCTCGAGCGACGCGGTCCTGACCGCGGCCGTCTGTATCGTCGCGGTCCCGGGGCGTCTCGGGACCGGCTCCGTTTCCACTCCACTGCACACTGAACGATGATCCACACCAACTTCTCGCGTCGAGACGTTCTCAGAACGCTGGTAAGCACCCTGGTCGCCGGCTCCGGTATCGGAGCGGTCGCGGGAGACGATGCCGACGACGACTGCCACCGGTACGTCGTCGGAACGTCGCCGGACGCCTCGACCAGATCGATCTCGAGCGACGCCGTCGCGGTCCACCGAACGCTCTCGTTCGGCTCGGTCGGCGGCGCGACGGTCTGTACGTGTACCGACGACGTGGCCGCCGAGTACGAGACGCGAAGCGACGTGCGGTACGTCGTTCCCGACTACCGACGACGCGCGATCGGTCCCGCCGCCGTCTCGAGCGGGCGAGCGAACGCCGCGCTCGAGCCCGATCCGGGCGAGGAGCAGGTCGTCCCCTGGGGGATCGAACGGCTCGGGGTCGACTCCCTGCCGGCGAAGACCGACTCGAGGCGCGAAGCGAGTATCGCCGTTCTGGACACCGGGATCGACCCGGGCCACGAGAGCCTCGAGGTCGACGACGGCGCCTCGTTCGTCGACTGCGAGGACGGCTGCGACGACGACTGGGAGGACGACGGCGCCCACGGCACCCACATCGCCGGGACGGCGGCGGCCGCCGACAACGACGTCGGCGTCGTCGGGGTCACGCCCGACGCCGAGCTGTGCGCCGTCAAGGTACTCGACGGCGACGGCGGCGGGCGCGACTCCGAGATCGCCGCGGGCATCGAGTGGTGTGCCGACGAGGGCCTCGAGGTCCTCACACTGAGTTTAGGCGGGCCCGAGCCGGGACCGATCCTCGAGGACGCGATCACCTACGCCTACGAGAACGGGACCCTCGTCTTCGCGGCCGCCGGCAACGCCGGCCCCGACGAGGGTACCGTCGACTACCCCGCCGCGTACGACGCCTGCATCGCCGTCGGCGCGACCGACTCCCGGGACGAGATCGCGGACTTCTCCGCCCGCGGGGACGGGATCGAGCTGGTCGCCCCCGGCGTCGATATCGTGTCGACGACTCCGGGCGACGACTACGAGACGATGGACGGGACGTCGATGGCCGTCCCGCACGTCGCGGGGCTCGCGGCGCGGCTGCTCGAAGCCGGCGTTCCCCACGCCGAGAACACCGACGACCCGGACGATCCGGGCGGCGTCCGCGGGATCCTCCGGGAGACCGCCGAGGACCTGGGCGTCGACGAGACCGAACAGGGGTACGGACTGGTCGATGCCACGAGCGCTCTCGAGGCGATCGAGACCGCGGCCACGGAAGGGGCGACGGCGGTACGGGCGTCGAGGGCGACGCTCACGGGAGCGGTCCGCTCGCTCGAGGACGACGAGACGGGCGACGGCTTCTTCGAGTGGCGACCGGCCGACGGGGACGACTGGTCCGAGACCGATTCGCAGACCGTCGCCGAGGACGAGACGTTCGAGGCGACCGTCGACGGGCTCGAGTCCGAAACCGAGTACGAGTTCCGGGCCGTCGTCGAGTCGGGATCCGGAAGCGAGACCGGCGAGAGCGTGACGTTCACGACCGGTATCGACTCGCTGACGGTCGACACCGACGACGCGAGCGCCGTCGACCACGGCTCGGTACACTGTGTCGGCTCCCTCGAGGGGGTCGCCGACGCCGACGCCCTTGAGGCGGGGTTCCAGTGGCGGGCGGCCGACGGCGACGACGATTCCTGGACGGACACCGACCGCACCGACCGAGCGGGCATCGGCGAGTTCGAGGAGGAGCTGTCGGGGCTCGAGCCCGAGACCGCCTACGACGTTCGCGCCGTCGCGTCGGACGACGACGACACTGCGACGGGCGACATCGTCTCCGTCGAGACCGATCCCGAGCCCGGCGTCCCCGAACTCGAGGCGTTCGAGGTGTCGGACAACAGCTCGCAGAACTCGGTCGACGCGTCGGTTCAGTGGACGGTTACCGACCGGGACGACGACCTGGCGGAGATCACCTCCGAGCTGCGCTACGCCGACGACGAGGAGGTGCTCCACAGCGCGACCTCCGAACTCGAGGGCGGAGAGGAGAGCGGCACGCATACGCTCAGAAACACCGATCGAATCGAGGGGGCCGGCGAGGAGTACGAGATCACAATCAGGGCGACCGACGGCGAGGACAACGCGGTCGACGCGAGCGAGCAGGTGACCCTCGACGAGCGGTCCCCGGCGCCCTCGATCGACTCCTTCGAGGTCGAGGCGACCGACTTCCTCGGGACGCCCGCCGCCGACGTCGAGTGGGCCGTTTCGGACGAGGGCGGCGAGCTCTGGGATCTCGAGCTCGAGTTGCGCCTCGCGGACGACGACGAGGTGCTCGACGACGCGAGTTCGATGGCCAGGGGGGAAGAGGACGCCGGAGACCACCGCCTCACCGGGGCCGACGACGGTGCGGGCCGGGAGCACGAGGTCACGATCACGATCACCGACTACTTCGAGCAGACCACGACCGAGACCAAGCGGGTGACGCTCGACGTGTGAGGCGCTGACGGAGACGGTACCGTCTCGGTACCGGACGGACTCCGATCGACGACGACCGACGTCCGTCGGCCCGTCGGGTCCAACGGCGTTGGTAGCGGGCTAAAGCGGCCGGAGCGAGTAGGAGAAGTAGATGATTCGACTCGACGACGCGACCGCGGGTGTGGACGAGAGCACGGCCGAAGGGCGGCGCCGACCGGACTGCTCGAGTGCCGACTCCCGTTCTCGTCGACTCCGATCCCGGGAGGTGGGTCGGCGTGAGTGCTGACGGTCGACCGGACGAGAGCCGTACCGGAGGGCCGAACCTCGATACGTCGGCTCGATCCCGTCGATCCGCGACCGACGCGACGGATCCGTCGCTCTCCCGGGGTCGAACCGAGGGTGCGAGCGAGCCGCCGACGGGATCGAGGAACCTCGGCGGGCGCTGCCCTCGTTGTCGGGAACGTCTCGAGAGTCGGCTCAAGGTTCGGTACGACGACGAGCCGAGCGCCAGGCTCCTCCTCGAGGGGTACTGTCGAAGCTGTACGTACTACGCCGAGAGCGGGGCGGTCGCGTTCGCCATGAACGAAGTCCGGCTCTGAGTCCGCATCGGCCCACGGTACCGATCGACGGGCGGAGACGCCACTACAGCGCCGAATACGCGTCCTCATTCGAGTTCGCCGAGCGAAAGGGCGTACGTCGAACTGATCCACGCCTCGGAGCGGTTCTCGTCGTAGATGACGGTCTCGTCGTCCCGGGTGTTGTAGGTCCCGATCGCGGAGGAGGGGCCGGGAGGCTCGGGATCGGCGTCGGCGGATGGGGGGTTGGACGGTGACATAGGTTCGGTTCCTCGGTTTCCTACATGAACCCACGCGCCAGCGGGAAAAGAAACCGAAGCCGAAACACCTCTTCGTCGGCGACCGAACCACGTTGACCGCTCGCGTTCGCCGAATCCGCGCTCTTCCCGTCCGACCTCACCCGTCGGCCGAACGATCGTGTCCGTTCAGCGGGACGAGCGAGTAGTCGACGCGTTCGACGTCTTCGATCGCCCGCAGTTTCTCGACGAACGAGGAAATCGCGTCGATTTCGGCCTCGAGCACGAACAGATCGAGACAGTAGTCGGCGACGTGGCTGTGGTCGTTCGCCACAACCGCGTCGTCGAACTCGTGGCGAAGTTCCGCGACGCGGCGCTCGATACTCGGCGTTCCGAAATCGTAACGCACGGTGACGGTTCCCACGAGGGGTACCTCCTCGAATCGGTCGTCTTTGAACTCCTCGAGTAACGACCGCGTGCTCTCCCGGACGACCTCGCTTCGACCCGAGTACTCGTGGGCCGACGCGTGGGCGTCGAGTCGCTCGAGCAGTTCCTCGGGCATCGAGAGACTGACGACTGGTATATACTAAAGTAGATAACCAAATTAATAGAATTTGTTATTCTACACCGCACCGAAATATAATAACTAACATTAACAAGACCTCAGTCCGTATTCACAATCCGTCTATGAGCAAAGAACGCATCCCGGTGACCGTGCTGAGCGGCAGCCTCGGAGCCGGCAAGACGACCGTACTCAACCACGTACTAACCGCGGATCACGGCCTCGACGTCGCCGTCGTCGTCAACGATATGGGCGACGTCAACGTCGACGCCGAGCACGTTACCCAGCAGTCGGACCTGGGCGGCGAGGAGGAGGTCATCGAGATGTCCAACGGCTGTATCTGCTGTCGGCTCCGCGGGGACATGCTCGACGAGGTCGGCAGGTTGGCCGACGAGCGGGAGTTCGACTACCTGCTGGTCGAATCCTCGGGGATCTCGGAGCCGATCCCGGTCGCTCAGACGTTTGCCATGGGGTTCGAGGAGGCCGAGTTCGACCCGACCGACACGTACGAACTCGACACGATGGTGACGGTCGCGAACGCCCACAGTTTCTGGGAGTCGTTCGATTCCGGAGCGGCGCTGGCGACCGAGACGCCCGCCGGCGAGTCGGGACGGGTTCCCGAGAGCGTCCTACTGGATCAGATCGAGTTCTGCGACGTCCTCCTGCTCAACAAGTGCGATCTCGTCCCTGACGACGCGCTCGAGGAGATCGAGACCGTCCTCGAGCGGCTCCAGCCGCGCGCAAAGCGCATTCGCACGGAGTTCGGCGAGGTCGATCCCGACGAACTCCTCGGAACGGGTCGATTCGATTTTCGGGTCGCCTCGAACTCGGCGGACTGGAAACGCGAGCTCCAGCACGACCACCACCACGACCCCCAGGAGGAACACGGCGTCACTTCGTTCGTCTACGAGCGCGATCGGCCGTTCCATCCCGAGCGCATCGCCCAGCTGCTCTCGGAGCTACCTGACGAGCTGATCCGCGCGAAGGGCTTTTTCTGGAGCGCCGGCCGAGAGGACGTCGCGATGGGTGTCGACAAGGCCGGAACCTCCGTTTCATCGGTCGAGAGTTCGACGACGAGACGCTGATCGAGCGACTCGACGACTGCGTGCTCACCGATTCGGAGATGGACGACGACTGGTCGACCTACGCCGATCCGTTCGAACCGGAAGAACGACGTGAGCTCGCGCTCGCCAACGAGTAATGGCCGTTCCGGTTACCATCCTCTGTGGCGAGCTCGGCGCCGGGAAGACGACGCTGCTCTCGAGGCTGCTCGAGACCGCGGACAGCGAGATCGCCGTCCTGGTCAACGACGTCGGCGAGGTCAACGTCGACGCCGATCTCGTGGAAGCGCGCACCGACCTCGAGACCGGCGACGAGGTCGTCGCCCTCGAGAACGGCTGTATCTGCTGTAGCCTCGGGGGCGAGCTCTCGAGGGCCGTGATTCGACTCTGGAAGGAACACGAGTTCGACCACCTCGTGGTCGAGGCGTCGGGCGTCGGCGAACCCGAACCGATCGCCCGACAGTTCGTTCGCGGTCCAGCGGGCGGTCCCTACGACCTCGAGGCCGTCGTCACCGTCGTCGACGCCAGGCGGTTCCACGATCGGTTCGCCGACGGTGATGACGTGCCGGTCCAGCAGGGAGTCGGCGAGGAGGGAACGCGTCCTCTTTCGGATCTGGTCCTCGAGCAGGTGGAGTTTTGCGACCTGCTCGTGGTCAACAAGTGCGACCTCGTCGACGACGAAGAACGCGAGCGGGTCCTCGCCCTGCTCGAGGCGCTCCAGCCGCGTGCCGAGATCATGACGACCGAGTACGGCGACCTCGAGCCCGACGTATTGCTCGGAAGCGAGCGCTTCGAACTCGAGACGGTCCGGGATTCGGCGGGCTGGAAGCGCCAGATCGAGGCCGACGCCGCCGCGAGCGAGCACGATCACGACGATTACGACGAGGAGCACGCTCACGATCACGACACCGAAGGCGAACACGATCACGGCGACGGGGACATCCACGACCACGCCCACCCCCCAGAACGGTACGGGATCGAGGTCGAGGGCTACCACCGCCGTCGGCCGTTCCACCCCGAGCGATTCGCCGAGCTACTGCGGTCACTCCCCGACGGGCTCGTTCGCGCGAAGGGACTCACGTGGATCGCCGGCCGCGAAGACCAGGCGATCACGATGAGCACTGCCGGCTCCGAAACCACGCTCGAGGTCACCGGCCGCTGGATCGCCAGCTTCTCCGAGCAACGTCAGGAGACGTACCGCCAGGGCCAGCCCGACCTCGCGTGGGACGACGAGCACGGCGACCGGGAGATCCGACTGGCGCTCATCGGCCGCAGCGTCAACTGGGACGCACTCGAGTCCCGGCTCGACGACTGCCTGCTGACCGACGCCGAGATGGACGGCGACTGGACCGGCTACGAGAACCCCGCCCCCACCGCGATGGGTGAGACGGTGACGGTCTCGAGTGCCAACGGCCCGGGGGGATCGTCCCGATGAGCTCGCCGCTTCGGGGACAGGAGTTATCGCCCTCCGGTATGGAGGTAGGCGTATGACGACCGACCGAGCAGACCGACGGAGCACCGACGACCACGGCCACGACGTCATCGACCCGCTGTACGTCGGGATCGTCACGGTCTCGAGCTCCCGCGCCGCCGAGGCCGACGCCGACCCCGACGACCCGGGCGGTGACACGATTCAGGAGTGTTTCGAGGCCGAGGGCCACGAGGTCCGAGAGCGCGTGCTGGTTCGGGACGACTACTCCGCGATCCGCACCGCGGTTCGGGGACTCGTCGCCCGGCAGGATATCGACGTTGTCTGCACGACCGGCGGCACCGGCGTCACGGCGGACGATGTCTCTCCCGAGGCGACTGCTTCGCTGTTCGAGCGCGAACTGCCGGGCTTCGGCGAACTCTTTCGGTCGCTGTCCTGGGACGAGGTCGGCACTCGAGCGATGGCTTCGCGGGCGACCGCGGGGATCGCCGTCGACACGCCGATCTTCTGTCTCCCCGGGAGCACGGGTGCCTGTAGTACGGCCTGCGAGGAGCTGATCGTCCCCGAAACGCCCCACCTCGCAGGGCTGGCGACGCGCCACCGCGCGGGCACGACCGAGCAGACGCTCGCGGACTACGACGAGTAGCGCCTCGAGAACCGGCAATTGTTATTTCGAAACCCGCGGCTAGCAGCCGTCGGAACGCCTGAACCAGCCTTTATTGGCTCTGCGATCCCAGCCCCGAGTGCTATGTGCCACCACTTCGAATCCGTCGACGAGCTCGACGCCGAGGAGCGGGCGGACGTCCTCGAGTCCCACAGCGACGAAGAGCTCGAAGCCGAGCTGAGCGAGGACGAACTCGAGGCGCTGACCGCGTAGTCGAACCGCCGCTTTTTCGCGGGCAAAACAGACAGCAAGCGTTAACTATTGCGACCGGGTTCGTTCGACTCGAGGGCCCTTAGCTCAGTCTGGTTAGAGCGCTCGGCTCATAACCGAGTGGTCGATGGTTCGAATCCGTCAGGGCCCATGGCTTGAGAAAAATGGCGTAGGATCGCCTCTAATGGCCAAAATAGGTACTTATTCTATATCGAGCCTCTTCGGCCTGACGGGACCATCCAAAATGTGCGGGGTTCTGAGCCAGCCGAATTCGGGACGGTGACACGTGCATGATTTACTGACTTCGATTCTGAGAAACTGGATCTACTCTCAAGAATCAATGAGCTTCTGAACTGATTGTTTGCTTAGAGACTACACCTTGCTTTGGAGTCGCTCGCGGCGTTCCTCGAACTCTTCATCCGAAATGTCGCCACGGGCATAGGCCGTCCTCAACTCTTCGAGTGCGGTATCACTTTGTTGAGTACTGGACTGGCGAATCGAACTGTACAGGAGGTACCCGATCCCGAGAATCACGAGCAAAGGCACCACTGACATGAGGAGCCACATCCACGTAGCTCCCGTGCCGTTCCACATACTACCGTCCCACATGTGTCCCCACCCCCATACGCCCATAATCGGCATCATCACTACCATCGTGAGGAAGGGCAGAAGCAGGATCGCAGTGATGACGATCAGGACCGTCCGAACCAGTGAATCATCGGTTGCCATACTCTGAGATACGCTGTCCAAGTATGTTAGCTAGCCCCCAAATCCTACGCGGCAGGAAACGTAGTGCGAGCAGACATGATTAGGAAATAACTCTAAAATATAGTGAGTATCTGTTACTCATTCGCTGACGGTGGATTTCGCGGCGATAGTGTTGTACATCCACGAAAAGACGTACAGGACGACGAACGTTATGATCGCCGCCTCCACCATCCCGGTGATGATCCCACCGAGCGTGAGCGAGAAGAACATATGCCATTCCATCATCATTGCGGCCGCTCCTTCGTATAGACCGACGTTAGCGAGTAATCCGAGCAATAGCATGACTGCTGCCGCCATGATCGCTCCTGCGAACGCTAACGCCGGTACGTTGAGATGATCCACGAACGCAGCGTCGGTCTGGGAAGCGGTTGTCGTTGCCATGATTCACCTGGGGGGTTCCATCAGGAATCTCCCCAATCTAAGCTAGGTTGGCGAAGTGCTTTACTGTATTCCAAATTCTCGCACTAGATGGTCAAATAGCACGACTTTCCAGAAAAATACAAATATTCAATCAATAGGATAGATTTCAATATAATTACCCACTATCGCTAGCAGATTTCAACGATCTTTGGAGATGGCGATACGTTCTGGAAAGGCTATGTAGGGTGATAGTGCACTGCGAGATCTAAGAAAAACAAGGATATAGCGCTATTTGGTTCCGTTTCTTCGAATCTCAGAGGTAGATTATCCTTGGCTACGAATGACACTTCCCGTACAACCAGATGTGTTCTATCACGACATCTAATAAGTTCTATTTTAGAGATAGAAGCAACGAATTCGGTTCGCTGTGAGCGCTATGCTTGCAGTAAGTTCTCGGATTATGAATTC